>DQVU01000218.1 GCA_015661585.1 Methanothermococcus okinawensis
CTCCACTCTGTTCAAATATATTATATGTTGTTCCATCTGGTGCTGTCCAAGAGAGGGCTACAGTAGGTGCTGGATTTGTAGTACCTCCATTATCATTTAATTTTATTATGTGTCTTATTATTTCTCCATTATCCAACTGATAGTTTATGACGGTATAGTAATAATTATTTCCATCCCAGTATACACTTTCACCCTCAAATGTATTCTCGAAGGGATCGTAGTAGGTACCGTTATATCTATATACTCCCAACCAGGCTTTTACAATCTTTGGACCTTCTCCATACACATATAACGGCATCAGGAGTATTGACATTAACAATAATACTCTAAATTTATTATTCATAATCCCATCTCCTGGATGTTCGTTATTATTTAACTATTAGTTATTGCTCATATATAAGGATTATTTATTACTTCAGGAATAACACCCCTATACCACCAGTGTTAATATTCCCTTTAAAATCGGTAGTAGTATTAGTGAGGCTATCGTTGTTATAAAACATGCCGAGGCTACCAACTTAACATCCAACCTGTAAAGAAGGGAGAATACAAGAGACATCATAGCAGAGGGCATTGCAGATTGGAGGATTAACACATTCCTCTCTAACCCTTCAAGGAAGAACATCATAGAGAGAATTACCGCCAGAAGTGGAGCGACACCCATTCTAACTAAAAGTGCAATGATCCCATACTTAATACCGAACTTTGTTGAACTTGGAGATAGAGATAACCCTAAGGATATCATTATGAGAGGTACAGTAGCCTTAGAGAGGTAATTTAAGATATCAACTAAAAAAGTTGGGATGTCCTCTACCCCTATACCGAGAATTATAAAGAGGATACTTAGAATACATGCGATAAAGGGAGGGAATCTTAGAAGTTTCTTTATAATATAAATAGAGGTATTATCCTCCCCCTTTATACCTTCTCCAAAGGTTATACCGACGAAGGTTCCTATTAAAAGACTGGCGATGACACTTCCCATATCACAGAATATAGCCCTTACAAGGCCAGGATCACCATAGAAACCGTAGATAACAGGATAACCTAAAAACCCAGTATTTCCTAAGGCACAGACTAAGATCAACCCACCTATTGATCTCCTCTCCAACTTCAAATAACTTCCAAGTATATACCCTACGATACCACATAAAGTGAAGATAAAAAATATTAAAATAGGTAATTTTATGAATAATGGCAACTCCCCAGGAGATACATTTTTTATTATAGTTAGAAATACAGTTGAAGGCATGGAGATATAAACTACTACGTTGTTCAATACAGATCTATCCTCCTCCCTCAGTATCCCCAAGTACTTTGAGATATAGCCGATAAAGATTAGTGAGACTATTGTAAGCATTATCTCCATCTATTCACCAGATTACCTTTTTAAAATTCTTCCCTCTATATCGATCTCTCCCTTTCTTATCCTCGTTGTAGATATGGGTTTATTATTTTCACCCAATACGTAGTCAAAAACTACTATCTCTAAAGGTTTTAAGTTATTCTTTAATCTTATCTCATTTATCCTCCTGGCGTTTTTTTCTGTTTCCTTGGTGACTACTATGATGTCGTAGTCCTTAACTGTAGCATCTCCGTAGGGATCGTCTATTACTACTATATGATAGGGCACATTTAGAGTGTCTAAAAAATCCCTTAAATTCTTCAATCTAACATTTAAGGGATTTACACTGTGGGATTTATAGGTTTTTACAAACCTATCTGAGGTTATACCTACGTAGAGTTCTCCAAGTTGGGAGGCGTACTTTAAAAGTTCTTTATGTCCCTTGTGAAGGATATCGAAGGTACCTCCCACTACAACCTTTTTAGACATTTTATCACAACGAGTTTAGATAAGTTATACTTTATATATTGTTATACATACTTCAGTCTCAACTACTTAATTATAATTTTTTTAATTCTTTTAATTTCTTAGATTATCGTCAATTGATCAAAAATAATAAAAAAATAATAACTGTTATAAAAATAATAAGATAAAAAAATAATGGAGAAGATCGTTCTAAAAAATAATAAAACCCCTATCCACTCTGAATATAAAATTTTAAAGTATAAACAGATAGATATTTCCAATTCCTGAACATTGGAGGAAGAGAGGATTCTTCTAACTACAACTGTTGGAGATTCTTTATATCTTATGGGATTTTTATTTTTATTATTTTTTTAATTACTATTCTGATGGGAATTAAGGTAGTAAGACTAAACTGAGAAGAAAACGATTTGTCCAATTATTTTTTAGTATTTATATTTTTTATTCTTATTATTAGTTATTTTATTTTTTATCAGGATGTGAATAGAGACTAGAAAACATAAAATAAAAGAAAAGTAAATCTCACCGTTATCCTCCGGGAGACCCGAGTACTTGGGGAGAATAGAACCCTGCTAACTCTCTCTCCTTAGATATGTTAGGCTTCACTGAATATCATGGTTAGAGTCCTGTCAACGATTGAAATCCTGTCCTTTTATTGTTATTTAGACTCTAACCAACTATCCAAGGTAGTTACTGGCTTATACCATCTGATCTTTGGAGGAGTTTTTAATATCCTGCCATACTCCCCTCCTCCTCCAGGGTAGTAGTATATCTTATTTTTTCGAAACATCTCAATAGTCTTACCGACCTTCTCATTTACCTTTATTAAGTTGGAGATATCCTCCTTAATAAGAACGTTTATTTCACTACCGAAGAGTTCGATATATCTCCTCCATAGGTTTTCAACTGCTTTGGAATCAATACTTTTTCCAATGGAAAGAGAGATTATCTGGGAGAGAGGAACTATCTTGTAGTAAGGAGGTCTGAACTCTGGATGGATGATCTTCTTATCCTTGGACAACTCCAAGGTTCTATCGTAGACTCCTTTTTTTATAACTCCTCCACATTTAGCACATCTGTAGTTCAACTTTATGGCATCCTCTATACGGTACCTTAAATAGCACTTTGAACAGGCTGTTAGGTGGTACTTCCCAAGGGCAGGATCTAAGCCGTAGTTTGCAACGATTTTGTTATGTTTTATAGATCTTTTTATCTCTTCGAAGTTCTCCTCAAGGTCTCCAATACTCCTCACCTTAAATTGATTAAATTCCCTCCCTAATCTATAAGGATAGTAGGAGTGGGCATCGGAGTTGCTTAGAAATGGTATATCCCTAAGTTCCTGGACCATGTCTCCCATGTCAGTATCTGCAGACAATCCCAACTCCACAAAATCAGGTTTTCTCCCGTAACACTGGTATACAGAATCGAAGGACTTGTAAAGGCTGGTGTAGGGAGTAAAGGCATGGGCAGGTCCTATCAACCCTCCAGTCTCTCTAACTATCTCCAACAGTTCCCCTCCTCTAAGGGTAACCTTGGGCCTACCCTCACTGTCTATGTTGTTGGAGTATCTCTTCAATTTCTCCCTAAGTTCGTAAGCCTTGGATATAGAAGGTAATAACACAAGGTGATGGACACGATCTCTATCCTCTATCTCCACAGTTAAAATCAGATTATTGTTCTTATACTTCTCAATCTCCTGAAGATACTTAGGATGAAGACAATCCCCAGTACCAATTATATGGAGTCCTTTCAATTTCCCATATTTCAGTACATTCTCTATATTCATATGTTTAGAAGTTCCCCCTGCAAATCTTGAGTGTATATGTAGATCACTGTTTATTATCAAAATATCACCTAAAAAATATATTACCATCTTACTTACTGTCTAATAAAAAAGGTGTCCCTGTTAGGACTTAATGGAGATTTCATCCTTTTCCACTACTCAGGACGTCTTGGGATGATAAAACTATAACAAAAATAAAAACAATAATAATAAAATAAAAAATTAAACCTTAATTCCCATCAAAGTAGTAATTAAAAGTAATAATAAACCCCAGTTCCTATCAGAGTGATATCTTCCAACTCCAACTGTTGGGCGTCCCTATATTACAGGAATTAATACCTTTGATGAAATCCACAATAACCAATGTTGTTAAGAGGATTTACTCCACTCCTTAAGTGTTCAGGAGATATTCAAGGAGAGTATTTAACTCTTTATAATATTTATCAAAACCACTGACTATAACTCAGAATCTTTCCTGAACACTAAAGTAAATATATGTGTTTTACTTTCTTTTTTACAACGTCTCCATTATTTTTAACCTTATTATTTTTATAATTATTATTTATTATTTTTTAAACTCTCACTTTGATGGAAACTAAGGGTTCATGAACATGACATTTTTTATTATTTTTATTTAAGATCCTCGATAGTTGTTATTTAATGAATAGTTATGTTCATAACTATATTTTTATAATAAATAATCTATAAGGTATATGTATGATACATATTAAGGATGAAATAGGAGTGTTGGGAATAGACGACGGACCTTTCAACAGGGAAAGTAAAGTAGTGATTCTGATAGGTACCTACTACAGGGGTAATAAGATATTAGATGGCGTTTATTTTAAAAGGATTAAAAAGGATGGTATGGATTCTACGGAAAAGATCGTTGAAATTGTAAAGGGAAAACATAGAAAAAAGATAAATGTAATTTTTTTAGATGGTATAACTTTTGGAGGTTTTAACATTGCCGACATTCATGAGATATACGAGAGGACAAACATCCCAGTAGTCGCCATAATGAACAACCTACCAGACTATGGAAGGATAGAGAGAGTTCTAATGAAATACTTTAAGGACTACGAAGACAGGATATCTATATTAAGATCTATGCCAAAGCCTGAGAGATTTGAAGATATATATCTCCAGTACGTAGGAATAGAGAGAGAAACCTTAGAATTGATTATTAAAAAGACTAGATTGAGAAGTAAGGTTCCCGAGTGTTTAAGGGTTTCTCATATCATAGGAAGGGGATTTCTCTACCTCTAAAACTCCAATCTTAGTAGTAGGGATTTTACATCTAAGTTGTGAGTATAGGCATCTTCCCCATGTCCAGGTAATATCTTAGATATACCTCTCTCCTGAATTATTCTGTGGAGTTTTAAAATTGAAGATTTTAACTCCTCTAAGTTTCCAGTGGGAAAATCCCATCTACCTACACTATGGGCAAATAAAGTATCTCCCGTTATCATATAGTTGCCACATATTAGGGAGATACTACCCTTCGTATGTCCAGGAGTTTCCACAACTTCAATATTACACCTTCTCAACTCATCTAATACCTCCTCTAAAGGTATAACCTCCTTTGGCGGAATCATCTTACTGTTAAAGAGTGAGGAGAGTGTAATATCACTGCCCCTCTTTAAGACCTCTACCTCTTCGCTGTGAATTATAACTGGTGCATGGAAATATTCTTGGTAGAGGTAATCTCCTCCTGTATGATCATAATGACAGTGGGTATTTATTACAAAGTCTATATCCTTTACGATATTTTCTATCTCCTCCAAGGTAGGAAGAAAACCTTCTGGCATCCCTGGATCTACGAGGATGTTTTTTCTACCTACTATAAGATACTTGTTGCACTCGTATCCTTTCCCCTCTATTTTATATATTCTCATGTTACCTCTTCATTATTTTTTATTTCAGGTATATTCAAATAAACATAATGTTATATACTTGGCTATAATTGTTATAAAAATTATAATAATAAGGGTGATAACTATCTAAAATATTAAAAAAATAAAGAGGGTAATTATGGTAGATAAAGAGGATATAATAGAAAAAATAGCAAAAAACACCGTAGAGATAGTAACTGTTGAAGAGTTGAAAGAGATCTTAGAGAAAAAAGATAAAAAAGCCTACATCGGATTTGAGCCTAGTGGTAGAATACACCTGGGCCACTACCTACAGATTAAGAAGATGATAGATCTACAGAATGCAGGTTTTGAGACAGTAATCTTACTGGCTGATCTTCATGCCTACCTTAATCAGAAGGGTAGTATGGAGGAGATACACCAGTTGGCAGAGGAGAACACGATAGTATTTAAGGCTATGGGATTGTATAATGCAAAGTACATCTACGGTAGTGAGTTTCAGTTAGAAAAGGATTACGTATTAGACGTCCATAGAATAGCACTAAAAACTACCTTAAAGAGGGCAAGGAGAAGTATGGAGTTAATAGCAAGGGAGGAGGAGAATCCCAAGGTTGCAGAGGTGATATATCCCTTAATGCAGGTAAACGACATAAAACATCTAAAGGTAGATGTGGCAGTTGGTGGTATGGAACAGAGAAAGATACACATGTTAGCAAGGGAGATACTACCATCCATAGGGTGGAAGTCTCCAGTTTGTATTCACAACCCTGTATTAACAGGCTTAGATGGTAAGGGGAAGATGTCCTCCTCTAAGAATAACTTTATAGCAGTAGATGACGATCCTGATGTTATCAGATCCAAGATAAGGAAGGCTTACTGTCCTATGGGTGTTGTGGAGAGGAATCCCATATTGGAGATGGCGAGGTACTTCTTAGAGTACCCCATAACTGTAGAGAGGCCTGAAAAATTTGGAGGGGATATTTACGTTGAAAACTATGAGATGTTGGAGAAATTATATAGGAAGAAAGAGATCCACCCAATGGATCTAAAGAACACTGTTGCAGAGAGGATTATTGAGATACTTACTCCCATCAGGGAAAGGATGGGACAGAATTAAGTACCCAGGAGTGTAACAGGAGGTATAAGTTTGTTATCCCTTTATAGTCATGGGTGAGAGGATTTATACTAAATAACAATCATCGAGGATCTCGATAAAAAAATTAATAATTGTAATATAATTAAAAATACAATAATGATAAAACAAATGTTTCTCCCCCTACTCCTGAACATTGGAGGAAGAGATTCTTCCTAACAGGATTGACATTATAAAAGTAAAAAAATAAAGAAAAATTTTAAAAATAAAAAAACTTCTAGATCCTCTGAATACCTCTTAATATAACAGGAATATTTATCTTAGTGTTCAGAAACCGCTTGAGATATTAATAGTTTTATCCATTTTTATTGATTATTTTCATTGAGATTTTTATTATAGTTTGTGAACAAAAAACTTTTTAAATTAACAACAACTATGGAGATCTTGAATAAAAATAATAATTATTAAAAGAAAAAAGAATATTTAAAATTAAAAAAATAAAAATATTAACTCTGTTAATACCTAAATAAAGAATATGATAGGTGAAAAGTAAAGTATAACTCTTATCCTCTGGGCTACATTGAGTACTGGAGAAGTTATGTAGGATTTCTCTCAACTCTTTTCTTAAGAGTTTTTGCTCTTTTTCTGTTATTTCTTTATTTTATTATTATTTTTTGGATTATAAGTTAAAACGTTATATCCTTGACTATATTATTTTTACTTATTTTCTTTTAATTACTACTTTAATAGAACTAAGGTAATTATAATTATTAAAAATGTCAAAAAATTATAAGTGAAAATGTTATGTGCTTGACAATACTTTAATTAAAGGTGTTACGATGGGTAAATCTAAAACTGAAGACAAGGTAGTGGTAACTGTAGAAGAACTAAAAAAGATGATAAGAAACAATGAAGAAGATAAAATAGATGAGATAGACATCGTTACAACTGCCACCTGTGGAATAATGTCAGGTACTATGGCGGTGCTCCATATACCCATAGCTGAACCTGGAACCTTTAGAAAGGGGGAGAAAATATACTTAAACGGTATAGAGGGATACATAGGTCCCTGTCCAAATGAGTACTTAGGTTCTGTAGATGTCGTAGTATACGGTACAAGTTATGTGGGAGATTACGGAGGAGGATTCCTATTTAAAGATCTAGTTGCAGGTAAGGAGATAGATATCCTCTTAGAGAGTGAGGGAAGAACCTACGAGAGGACTATAACCTTGGATGATATCCCCACTGCAAAAATGATAGGGACGAGGATGGCATTTAAAAATTACCTCGCCTTTACCAACTTAGGAGAGAAACCTGTAAAGACTATTTTCCACAGAAGGAAGATGAAAAAAGGTGAGGCTTCAGTCTCAGGATGTGGTGAATTAAACCCCCTCCAAAATATGTACTGTGATGAGAGGAGTCTCATTGGAAAGAGGATATTGTTGAACGGTGCCGAAGGTGTAATACTTGGATTTGGAACGAGGAGCTCACCAGAGAAGGGAAATATTATGATATCTGCAGATATGCACAACATGGATCCCTACTACTTAGGTGGTTTTATCACCTCTGGAGGTGTGGAGGTGTTTAATACTGTTGCAGTGCCTGTGGAGGTTGATGAGAAAAATAAAGAATTCTTAAAAACCTTAGATGAGGATATACCTCTACCTCTTGTGAATGTGGTGGGAAGAAGTATTATTGATGTGGGCAACTACGCCCAGGTATGGAAGAATGCTGATTTAAGGCCTAATATAAACATCTACAGGTGTAGGAACTGTGATGTATGTATCCCTATGGAGATGTGTCCAACGAAGGCTATAAAGAGGATGCCTCATCTGGGAAACAGGCCACTACCAACAGAGGACTGCTTTGGATGTGGCATCTGTACAGGTGCCTGTCCTTATGGCATCTACTCCATGAAGTTGAACAGTATCTTAGGGATACCTATAACCTGTAGGCAGTCAGATAGGGAGAGAGCCATGAGGTTATGTAGGGAACTTAAAAGAAGGATAGAAAGTGGAGAGTTTAAACTTTAAAATTTTACTAAAGAAGTTTACAGATCGGTACATTTAATAGTTTTTATTATTACTCTTATAGGTTTTTCTTAATGTTCAACTAAATATTCGACTGTTTCCCAGGTTCCTATAAGCATGAGTATAGAATATAGAATATACTTCAATGTTCGGGATCCCACCTTGTAGGTTGCTACTGTCCCATATCTGGAGGATATCATAGCTACAAACCCTACTATTAACCCAACTACTAGGGATACATATCCAATGTTTAGGAGATGTCTATAGATAGGACATGGTACAGACATATAGCCTACAATACCGATCAAAGATGTTAATACCATCATACCACTGGATGTGCCAATAGCTATTCTTATGGGAAATCTCAGAAGATATATTAAAAGAGGTATGGTGACTACCCCTCCACCTATACCAAATATAGAAGAGATAATTCCTACAGAAATGCCTATAACAAACAATTTTCTATAATCTATAGTAGAATATGTAGCCTCTATACTCTCTAATATCTTCCTTTTGACACTACACATCCCATAAATAGATATAAAAATTAACAAGATAGCAAATAACCTTTTATGTAAATCTCCACTTAAATACTCCATCGAAATCTTTAAACCAATTAATGAGCCTATAACCCCGAGGATTCCTAAAACTAAGGAACATCTCCATAAAATATTTCCCCTAAGGTAGTGTTTGTAAGCACTAACTACTGAGGTCAGAAAGACTGTAAATAAACTTGTTCCAACAGCCATCTTTATGGAGATATCAAGGGGTATATCCATACTACAGAATAAACTGTTAAATACTGGTACTAAGATAAATCCTCCTCCAATACCTAATAACCCAGTGATGAATCCAACAACTATTCCCAATGCTACTAACGATATTATCAGTATTTCTTCCATCGGTATAGCCTAGTTCTTTTTCATTTTATATTATTTGAGGTAATAAAGATAATGGTTATCACAAGGGAAAGATGTTTTCATTCTTATCTCAGTTTAGCCACTACTAGAATTTATAGATATAGAACTGTACCAATTATCTGTTTATACTTTTTTATTTTGTATTATTTATTGTTTTTAAACTATCACTTTGATGGAACTAAGGTTTATCATCTGTTTTATTAACAGTTTTGAAGATTCATTTTTGATTTTGGTTACTCTTAAATTTTTTATAACAATATTTTTATAATTTTAATCATTATTTATTTACTAATTTCTATGTGAGGTAAAAAGGTATAAATAATACTTTTATAAATATACAGTATGGACAAGTGACTATTTTTATCAAATTTTTTTGTATAATATGACTCTGATAACTATTTTTTTAAGGGGGAAAGTATGGTAAAGATAACAGACGTTACACTGAGGGATGGACATCAATCCCTTATGGCCACAAGGCTGAGAACTGAAGATATGGTACCTATTTTGGAGAAGATGGATGAGGTGGGATTCTACTCCTTAGAGGTTTGGGGTGGAGCTACCTTTGACGCCTGTATAAGGTATTTAAATGAAGATCCCTGGGAGAGACTTAGGATAATAAGGAAGAGGGTACAAAATACACCCCTTAAGATGTTATTAAGGGGACAAAACCTTGTAGGGTACAGACACTATCCAGATGACATTGTGGAGAAGTTTATAGAGAAGGCTTACGAGAACGGTATTGAGATATTCAGGATATTCGACGCCTTAAATGATATTAGAAATATGGAATTCTCCATAAAGGTTGCAAAGAGGTTAGGAGCCCATGTACAGGGGGATATATGTTACACCGTAAGTCCAGTGCATACCATAGATCAGTTTGTGGAACTTGCCAAGAAACTTGAGGAACTAGGTTGTGATTCCATAGGTATAAAGGATATGGCGGGGCTACTTCTACCTTACGATGCCAAGGAACTTATCAAGAGGTTGAAGGAGGAGGTTTCCCTACCTATACACCTCCACAGCCACTGTACCAGTGGTATAGCCCCATTTACATTTATGAC
>DQVU01000171.1 GCA_015661585.1 Methanothermococcus okinawensis
TACATCCAACCTAAGTCAAAGACTTAGGTTATCATTCCATTGCATAATATTTACCATAGGTAGAATATTGTATTGTTTTTAGGTTTAGAACGATATGATGAATATATAATATAAAAAACACATCTCCTTCAAAACTTCTAAAAAAATCTTCTGTAAACTTTAATTTCTATCAAAATAATAATTATGAACAAAACCATTTAATAACGAAATAATTAAATCCAGAATAAAAAAATCCCAGATTGTCAAAAAACCCAATTAAGGATAAATAAAATAAAAAAGAGAAGTTCAGCAATTATTCCCTCGAATGTTTCTGGACACTGGTAAAAAGTATGAATCCTGTTACTCCTCTCTCCTTAAAGGTGTGTTAATCCAAGAAGAGATTCCTGTTAACGATAGAATTTCGTCCTTTTCCAGGTGTTAGGAATATCTGAGAAAAGGGATATATAGAGGGAGTTTTTTACTATCTTTTATAATATTAGTATTTTTTATTTATAAGTTTAAAATGTTATGTCTGGTATATTTTCATTACCTCTTATTAGGATCTACCACCACATATTTTTAATTCCCAGTAAATAGGCTACAATATTACTTGATAGATGTATCACAGGTGTAATGACCAATATTGTAACCACCATATCTAAGGTTAGAGGTGCAAAAGGATAGGCAAATAGCATTGCAAATACAACGAAGTCAAGTTGATCGAGTAGAGGTGCAGGTTTTCCCCGCTCTATTCCCAACCTTCTCTTGATAAAACTACCTACCATGTCCCCAAAGAGGGCACCTAAGGATAGGAGAAAACCAACATATATACATTTAAAAAGGTTATAATAGAACTCAGAGGTTCCTACTATATCCAGATTTAGAAGGATACTCTCAAAAGTAGCAGTGATACATCCACAGAGTAAGCCAAAGAAAAACCCCCTATATGTAACCCCGTCACCTAATATTCTTCTTCCATCTAAGAAGTACCTTCCTAAATCCACTGGAGTACCTCCACCAAATACACAGGCTGCAGCATTTGCAACGTAGGCTGGTAGAATATATATCAAAGAGTTAAAGAGTATTTGAACAGGATTCATAAGACCCCCCAAAATCTCTTATAAAATTTTAATTTATATTAAACTTCTAATTAAAATAAAAATTTTCACATATTTTCATAGATCATTTTTTTTTGGAAGATGGATATGAACTGCTATTTTCTAAAAAGAAAGTTCTATGAAGTATAGTAGTACTCCACATATTTTCAAGTCTAAAATGTTGATCCAACTCTAATCCCATAAGTTGTTATTATAACTATTATAACTATTATAATTTATAACTACAATTATAATATTATGTTATAATTTAACAAAGATTATAGGGGAACTATGGATCTGGATAGATATGACGTTGTTATTGTTGGAGGAGGACCAATAGGTTGTATCACTGGAGAGAATATAAAACATCATAAGGTGTTAATTGTTGAGGAGCATAGCACGGTGGGAGTTCCTCTGCAGTGTGGAGGGCTTGTTAGTAGAAAGGGGGTGAGGGAGTTAGGATACCCAAAAGGTGTGGTAAACAAAGTTAAAGGGGCTTATATATTCTCAAAAAATAGATGTATAAAAATTGAAGATAGAGACATCAGGGCCTACGTATTTGAAAGGAAAATTATGGACAAGGATATAGCAAAGAGAGTGTCTAAGAAGGTTGATTTTCTACTTAAAGCCTATGGTAGATTGGTTAAAACTCCCTACTGCCAGGAGGAAAATAGATCGGAGGATATCCTCAATTTCAAAAATCAGGTTAAGAGGGAGAGGAAGTACTCACTCTCTGTAAATTTCATGGGAGATAACTACTATTTAAATCCTAAGGTTATAGTTGGTGCAGATGGGGTAAAGTCCAGTATTGGAAGATCTGCAGGGATACCTATGATTAGAGAGGTACTCTCTGGGGCTCAACTTGAGATGGTTAACGTAGATGTTGACAGTGATTTTGTCTATGTATTTTTAGATAAATCTTACTCTAAAGACTTCTTTGCATGGATAATCCCCATGGGAGAGGATAGGGTAAGGGTCGGCCTATGTGATACGTCAGATGGATACAACAAACTTATTAACCTTATAGAGAATCATCCTGTAGTCTCTCAGATGCTGAAGGGCGGTGTCCCTGTAGAGTTCTCTGTAGGAGCCCTTCCTATAGGGTATGCAAAGGAGACGGTTAAAAATAACCTCCTCCTTGTTGGAGATGCTGCGGGACATGTGAAGCCTTTAAGTGGAGGGGGGTTATACTATGGGGCAAAATGCGCCAAGATCTGTGGAAGTGTTATAGAAGAATACCTCAGGGAAGAGCATGATATTGGATACTTGAAAAAATATCATAAACTCTGGAAAAGGGAAATATGGAGAGAGATTGATTTTGGGCTTAAGTTTAGACATGTCTTAAAGAAGATGGACGACAACAAAATAGACAAACTTCTAGAGTTTATCGAGAAAAACGAACTTATAGGCTACATTGTAGAAAAGGGAGATATAGACAATCCCTCCAAGGTACTAGAAGGGATATTCAAAAAATTTTTAGGATGTTGTATAAAAAGTTTATTAAATAAATCAGAATAGATTATAATACCCGAGTTCCCGTTAAAAATCTTAAAAAATTTATAAAATAATGAGAAGATAAAAAATAAGGAAAAGGTTGTTTTAAAATAAAAAACCTCTATTTACCTCGAATATAAATATATCTCCTATCCACTTCTGAAGATTGGAGAAAGGGAAGATTCTCTGGACACCTCTTAACTACAACTGTGGATATCCTTTATACCATGGTAGAATTTCCTCCGTATCCCATGTTCAGAAACATCCTGAGATATGGGTATATTTTTATTTTTTATATTATTTTTTTAATCATTTACTTTGATGGGAAGTAGTAAAAAAATAATATTAATAATTTAATATATGTCTATTTTTGGATATTTTCTGAGTAGTAAGATAGGATTTGGTTTATAATTCTTATTATTTTGACAGGAATAATGTTGATAAATATTACATTAAAATTAAAAATCCTATTATAAATATATCTAAGAGTAAAGTAATAGCTCCATTTATCATAACTATTTTTGTCCCAAGTTTTGGTCCAAAGAGGGCCATATGTAGAGGTAAGGAGTGTTTTACGTATCGAGATGAGAAGGTTATTACATTCCCAATAATAAGACCTATCAACACCTCCTTTGGGTTTAGTATATTCTCTCTCAAAAATCCTCCAGCCATTACTACAGCCCCGTAAACATTTATCACTTCAGTTAAGGCTAGTAAACCAATATTCGGATTTAAATTGAATGTTTTAGTTATAGGCATAATTAAACTGTTCAAGTATTGAAAAACCCCTAATTTAGATAGGAATATAACTAAAAACATGGTAGTATACATTACCACTACTAATCTCTTTGAAAATTTCAATGTACTGTACAGGGAGGCCTTTATACTTTTCTTTTCATGACCTTTTATCTCTACCTCTCTTTCTATATTTCCATTCCTCGATAATCTATTTAGATAGAATATTCCTAATACAGTCTTTATAAGTGCTACACCTAACCTAATGAGTAAGAACAACACTCCAGTTAAACCTAGGATAGGTATTACAACAGGTAGGAAAAAAGTAAAGGTATGGGAAAGGATAGAAGGAAAAGAGTTGGCAAGGGAGGTTGCAATTACCTCCTCCTCACTTATTTTATTACTTTTCAAACCTTCTGCTAAGATGGAGTATCCAACTGTAGGACTAAATAAACAGACCAGTATAGAAGAGAGGGAAAGGGAATTTATATTTAGGTGTTTCGTAAGAGGGAGTATATTTTTTGAGATCTTCTCCATGACACCTGAGTTAATTAGATAATCCATGATAAAGATTGTAGGGAGTACTACAGATATCAATTTTACAGTATAGATCAGGGATGTTTTAAATGATATGATTAAGATATCAATAAAAGGATGCATATATAACCCCTCCTAATATTTTAAACACTGCTACTGAAAATATAAAAATTAAAGGTGAAGGGTGAAAGTTTGAGGTTGTAATAAGAGGAAATTAGAGATCGCTAAAACATGGATGTGGAAGATATTTGAATATCTATAAAACCACTTGTAAGAGTTTTAAAACTGAGGTCAGAATGGAAGGACGAAAACGCTATCTAATCATTCTTTAACCTTTAACTTTCTCCACAACTAAGAACACCCCTTCAATCCCAACTATTCTAACTATATCACCTTTTTTTAAAGGTTCTCTCCCTTTAATATGCCATTTTTCATTGTCTATGGTGATCAGTCCCTGTCCATTCTTATCTAAGTCTACAGGTAGAATTATCTCTCTCCCTATAAATTTCTCGGGACCTATCTTTATATCTTTCCCTGCTTTATATACCATACTCTGTAAAATAACAACTGTAACCATCCCTGCAACTAGGGCGAGGGGTAGTGCCAAAGATGGGGCGTAGAGTAGCATTACACCGTATATAGTCAGGGATATCCCAACTGCTGGAAAGTAAAGACCAGGTATAATAGATTCAAGGAGTATAAATAATAATCCTACTAAAATTAACAGGTATCCTATGTTTAATATCATAATATCACCTTCACCTCGAAGCCTCGCCCTTTCGGAGGAGGAGATCGTGATAACCCCAAGGGTGTATAATTTTCTCAATATTTTTACTACTATTTTGTATGATGTATCTCTTAAGCCTTTCAATCTTTCAATGATATTACTTTCTCATTCTCATTTCCTCTGTTATCTTATTATGATTTTAGAGGCACCTTGATCGTGCTCGATAACACCACCCGACTTGTGAAGCCGAGGTAAGGTAGTAGAGTATAGTTTCCCTGCAATATCCTGTCCTTTAGGGCGGAGAAGAAGCCAATCTTCTCAAATCCTCGAAGGTATTTATATTTATAAATACCCTTTTACTTTTATCTATATCCTTTGAAGATACATATAGAGGGTTCAACCTCTGAATTAACTCCCTTATAGGAATCCCTTTATTTTTAACCGTTGTTTCCTTTACCAACTTTTCTAAGATATTTAAAGAAGATCTCTTATATAGAGAGAAAAGGGGCTCAATGTATCCATTCTCGTGTTTAGGTACTATACAGTTATAACCTTTAGATTCTGCAGTATCTATATACTTCAGTAGGTTCTCTATGGATTCTCTATTTATAAAGGGTGTATCACAGGGAAGTACAAGAATCCAATATCCCTCAGTTACCCTCATGCCTGAGAGTATTCCTACTATAGGCCCTCCGTTGTATATCACATCCCATGTTATACTCTGTCTGTATTTCTTCAACAGATAGAATATCTTATCGATGTGACCACCATCTAAATATCTCATATTTTTAAACACTACAACGAAGGGGATCCTCATCTCCACAAGTACTCTGATAGTACTCTCTATCAGATAACCTTCTCCCCATCTCCTAAATGGTTTCTCACCACCTAACCTCTCTGCATTACCTCCCGAGAGTACAATCGCTGAAATCTTCATAATATCACAGTGTATAAAAAATAATTATAATGAAAATTTATATTAATTGTAATATAAATATAAATATTAACAACGGTGATACTGTGAAAACAAAAGTTATAGTTCTATCTGAAGATGCCAAGACCTCTCCCTCAAGACTCTTCAGATTTTTGAATTCTCTAAATTACAATATCAGGGTAAAGGAGACATGTTTTGGAGCGTATATTGAGGGAGAAGATGAGGTTGTTGATGAGGTTGCCAACATAGTTAGAAACTTAGAGAGGAATAAGATCTTCTGTAAGGATAGGGGATATCCAATATGGGATAAGAGGGTATGTAGGGCTTACAGAGGAGGGGGTCCTAGGTTTGGATTCCACCAGTTGGAGGCTGAACAGAGAACCTTGGAGTTAATATCTAAGGGATTGGAGGAATTGGAGAAGGGTAATTTAGAGGATGAGGAAATAGATAAGAAATATAAGGAGATTACCAGTAGGTATAAGAAGTTAGATGTTGAGAAGTTTAAGGAGATATTGGAAATAGAGACGGATCGATACTAAAATTAAGGCAATGGATACATTTATAGTTAAACAAATAACATTTTAAAAGTACTTAAGGGATAGGAAGATATTCTCTCGTTGGCAGGGCTCTATCTGTATATTGTAGTAAGTCCAATTTCAGTTCCTCTTTCCGAAAAACCTTGATGTTCAAATTCCAAATTAAGACTTCCAATGTATCAATTAGCCATGGAATCGGTGAGTGGATTTAAAGGGTAGGACATTTAACCATATACTCGCCTAAAACTTCAGGAGGGACAGATCCTTACTGTGGGGACGTCCTTTTAACTATATATCTCTTATAACTCCTTACAAATTTCCTTATTTTCTCTATTTCAACTTCGGAGACATTTAATATTTCACATGTCCTCCTTCCGATATAAGATTTGCCAAAGAACAGAGAAACTGCACTGCTAAAGTTACGAGGAGTCCTCCCAATTTTGGCACTACCGAAATCTATAATATACACCTTAGAAGATTCTCTTATTATGATATGCTTCCCCCCCTGTATCTCACCATGGTCTATTCCATGGATGTCGAGACGAATACACTGTTTTAAAACCTCCTTTATAATTTTAATATACTCCTCCCTCTCTATGCCTTCAGTGGAGATATAATTCTTCAAGCTGATTCCTTCGATATACTCCATTATAAGATAATCCTTGGAAAAAACATACAACTTAGGGCCTATATTTAGAGTATTAACTTCTTTTAATATACAACCTTCCTCATAGATGGTGTTTTTAGCATCCACCCTTGGTACCTTTATGGCAACTTTTTTGCTCTTATATAAACCTTTAAATACCACTCCCCTGTGTCCCTTACCAAGAATGTCTAAGAGTGTTATATTGTAGTTGTTTAACACATCCTCAAATCTCTTCCAATCTACCAATTTACCTATGATTTTGTGCTCCTTAAATCTATGTAAGTTATGATTCATAACTTTCCCTTATGCAACATTATAAAATAAAATAATATATATTCATTAATAATAATTAAATTCAGTAAAATTTTATTTATATACTGAAAATACAAAACAACTTAAACCTTAATCAAGGATCCAAATAGAACAATCTTTTATCTATAAAAAAGTAGGAACTCTATTATTATTCTCAGATCTCCCGAATAATGGGAGGTAGAGTAGAACTCTGTTGATAGGCCTGACTGATGGGAACTGATAAAAAATCTATAAGATATCACATCAAGGGATAACATGGTAACAACTGTATTCAAAGATAAAAAAATCTACGAGAAATACAGAAAAACTGTGAATGAAATCGCAGAGAAGATAAAGAGTCATCAGGGGTTGATAAGGATAATTACCCACTACGATGCAGATGGACTGGCTTCAGGTACTATACTCATAAAGATGTTATACAGGCTGAATAAGAACTTCCACCTCTCCATAGTGGAGCATCTAAATGAGAGGATTATAAACAGAATACATAATAACGAGTACAACAACACCCTCTATATTTTCTGTGATATGGGTAGTGCCTACATCGACACAATTGCAGAGAGGGGTATGAACGCCATCATCTTGGATCACCATCCCCCAAAGTTGAGATATACCAAGGTTGAGGAGGTGCATCAACTTAACCCTCACCTATTCAACCTCAACGGGGCACGGGAGGTATCTGCAAGTGGTGTCTGTTATCTAGTGGCAAGGGAGTATGGGTTTTACGACCTAAGTATATTCGCCATTGTAGGTGCTATTGGAGATGTACAACATGAACCTTTCATAGGCATGAATAAATTTATAGTGAATGAGGCGAGGGAATATAGATATCTAAGGAGTATAGTAAAGGATATTATATACAACGCCTACGATCTCCCTATCTGGCAGTCTATAATGTACTCCACAAAACCCTATATTAAGGAGTTAAGTGACGAAGAGAGTGTAATGAATCTACTTAGGGAGGTAGATATAGATCCTAACAAAACCTACTTAGAGGGAGAGGAGAGGGATAGATTAGTCTCTGCACTTAAGAGGTATGTAGATGAGTCCCAGGTTGTTGTAGATAGGTATATCATAAACCACAAGATAGAGGATGCCTATTATCTATCGGAGATCCTCAACGCCTGTGGTAAGAGGGGTATGGGTTCAGTGGGTATAGGTGTTGCCTTAGAGGATGATGAGTGTATCAAGATAGGAAGGGAGATTTATATTAAGTACAAGAATGATATAATAGAGCAACTTAAGAGTATAGAACTTCATAAATTAAACAATATAGAGTATTTCTTTGGAAAGAAGGGTACCATTGGACATATGGCCTCTTTACTTGTAAGGGATAAACCCGTTATTGGTATCTACGAGGAGGAGGGGTATTATAAGATGTCCTCCAGGGGCAACAGATTGTTGGTGGAGAGGGGATTAGACCTTTCAAAGGTTATGAGTATCGCCTCCCAATTTGGAGGTAGTGGTGGGGGTCATAATATAGCCTCTGGAGCGAGGATACCTAAGATATACCTCAACGCCTTCCTACAGAAGGTGGATGAGATCGTAGGGGCTCAGTTGAAGGAAGGGGAGAGGGAGGTAGAGGATAGGGATGGGGTAGATAATAAAGATACTGATTAAAAGATGGACTACGCCGAGCACTGAATTCATCTCTTTTTTGTTATTTCTTTATTTTATTTATTTTTTTACTTTTTATTTTTTATTATAATTATTATTTTTGATCATAATAATATAATTCTTATTATTTTATCGAGATCTCCATAACTATAATTATTTTCATTAATTTTTAACTATCACTTTGATGGGTCTAGGGTTTATAATTGTTAAAAATCCCATCTTTTAAGCACCTCGTAGATAGGTCCACTCCTTGTTAAGGTACTCTTCATCAACACTATGCTATCTACGTAGAGAGTTCCTAAATCCACATCCCTGTATTTTTTTATCCTCTCTTTAAGAGTTCTCTTATCCTTAAGAAACTTCACCCTCCCTATGGTTATATGTGGCACGTACTCCCTTTCCCTTTTAAAGTTCAGATCTTCAAGTCTTTTATCTACCTCCTCAAAGAGAGGTACAAGGTTAGACGCACCTACCCAGATAACCCTTATATAGTTCTCGTTGGGAAACACTCCTAAACCCCTTATA
>DQVU01000169.1 GCA_015661585.1 Methanothermococcus okinawensis
GATAAGAGTTTATTTTATTTTTTTACCTCTTTTCATTCTTTATTTTTATTTCTGGTTTTAATTATTCTTATTATGATCATTATTTTTTATTGAAATTAGTAAATATAAAAATAATAAAAAACCAAATTTTTATCAAAATAATTTTATAAAAATTCAGTAATTTTTATAAAAATTATTTGGGCAAACTATTTATACTAAACAACAACCATCGAGGATCTCGATAAAAATATCTATATCCATTATTATATATTATCCTTTTAATCACTACTTTGATGGGAATTAGGTAATAATAATTATTATTTAAACCCTGTCCATTCTCAGAACACACCTATCAAACCCTATCTCTCTAAATTTTTTACTTATATCCCTAAACTTGGAGACATCCATTATTTCATGCACCTCTTCACAGTTTATCTCAATAATTGCCATGCCATGAAGATCCCTCACCCTGAAGTACCCTTCTAATCCCAGATAGGACGCCAGGAACCTCTCAGCCTTATATACCGCCTTCAGCCTTTCCTCTGTAATGGGAGGATCTAATATTCTAGTGGCTAAACAGGAGTCCTCCTTTGGAATTGGTATGCCTAAATATCTAAGTATCTCCTTAACCTCTTCTTTTCTTATCTCCAACTCTGTAAGGGGTGATCTTATACTGTACTCCCTGTAGGCCTTTATACCTGGCCTATCCTCAAATAGATCGTCGTAGTTGGTTCCATCTACTATAACTACCTCTCTATTAAAAGTGTTTCTTAACTTATCTCTCTCCTTTACAAGTATCTCGGCCATGTATCTCTTACATATATAGCATCTATTTCTCAGATCCCTGTTTATCTCACATACTACCCCATTTTTCAGATAGTTGAAATTCACAACTTTATGATCTATACTGTATCTCTTAGATAATTCAGCACTTTTCTTGATACTCTCCTCTGGAAAAAATCCGTTATCTACAGTTACAGCTAAGGTGTATCTTCCATAGTACTTACTCATAAGGGCTACTAATAAACTGTCCATTCCCCCGGAGTAGGATACTACACATATCTTTTCTCTGAAGTAATCTTTCAACCTCCTGAATTTCTCCATCAACATATAAATCCCATATCCTTTATCATCTTTATATCATCCTCTATAGATCTCCCCTGGGTAGTTAGATAGTTACCCACCATAAGACCATCAATAGCCAGGAGAGATAGACATTGAAGATCTTTTAACTTGTACAACCTCCCTCCACATAGACGTATCTCCTTGTCTGGTAGTATTATCTTTCCAAGTGCAATGGATTTTAACGCCTCTTCTGGAGAGATCTCCTTTATCTCTCCCCTCTCTATTAGGTGGTACACCTTGGTACCCTCTATAGGATGAAGTATATTTAGGGCGACACTATCTACATTCAAGTTTCTCAGCTCCTCTAACATCTTTATTCTATCTATATGGGATTCACCTAATCCAAATATGCCTCCACTACACACCTCTAATCCCAACTTCTTCGCATACCTTATAGTCCTTATCTTCTCCTCATAACTGTGAGTAGTACATACCTTCTCAAAGTACTCCCTTGATGTCTCTAAGTTGTTATGTATCCTCACCTTCAACTCTCTTAACTCCCGTAGTTTATCTCTATCTAATATTCCAAGGGATACACAGATCTTTAATCTTGTCTTCTCCTTCAACTCCTTTATAGTATCTACTACCTTTTCAAAATCTCTATCCTCTATAGATCTACCACTAACTACTATAGAGAACCTACTACAATATCTCTCCATATATTTTGCATATTTTAGAATCTCCTCCTTAGGTTTCAATTCGTATGTTTTTATATCTGTTCGATGGTGTATAGACTGGGAGCAAAAGATACAGTTCTCAGGACACCTTCCAGATCTTGCATTTACTATGGAGCATAGATCTATTTTAAGTGGAGTGTTGCTATAGTATCTCTTAAGAGAGTAGGCTAAGTATAGAAGATCATAGGTATCTCCCTCATGCCAGAGATCTAAAATATCCCTGGAAGAAATCTTCCCCCTTATTACTTTTTCGTAGTACTTCATTACATCCATAAGTATCCCTGAAATGATGAGAAGATATTTGTTGGAGCCGGTGTTCAGGAAGGAGAGGTATAGAGGGTGAGATATCTTTTTTATTTACCATATAACACCTTTGATGGAGTTCACAATAATAACGATCCTATTAGGAGGATTTACTCCACTTCTTAATATTCAGAAAGCATTTAAGAGATATTTATCTGTTTTTATAGTATTTGACAATTTTAAAGATTTTATTGAATTTTAATATCCACCTCTTTTTTATAACTTTGATATTTTTTATAATTATTATATCTTAGTTCTCATCAAAGTGATAGTTAAAAAATAATAATAAAAATAATTAGAGTAAAAAAAAATAACAAAAAATTAATAAAAAGGCAAAAAATTTCTAAGAAGAAGGGTTAAGAAAAATCCTACTCTGTCTCTCCAGTCCACAGTGTAGTCTAGAGGATTTTTGATTTTATTCTTTATTATAATATTATTATTTTTTATTCAAGATCTTAAGGTTGTTGTTAGTTTAAAAAGGTTTGTTTGTTACTATAATTATTTTTATTTTTATTGTAACAATTATTATCCTTTTAATTAGGATAGTATATCTCTTCTCTCCTTTATCCAACCAACCACCTTGGAGACGCCTAATGCAATACCTTCCACCTCGATCCCCCCCTTTCCTTTAACCCCATCTCCTACAAGGTACAGTCTCTTATCTACTATAGGATCTACATCTGTACCATTTGAGGCATGATTTACTGGGATATCATCCCTAAATGTTTGGATATGAAGTATCTCGTAATCCTCTATATTGGCGTCCCTGAATAACCTCTCTATATCCTCCAGCACTACATCTACCTCCTTCTTTACATTATCTTTAACTTGAATGGCATGAGCCATTATTAAGTTATAACCTTCCCTTGCAAGGGATCTATCTACGTTAGATGGGCAGTTCAAACCACATACCCTTTCACACTCTGGAGTGAATAGTACTCCGTTGTGTTTGATCAACTTCTCCCTACAACCTATAGACACCTTTATACCTCTAGATGGTACAGGTTCTTTATCCTTTATAACCTTTACATTGGATATCTTCTCTGTAAGTCTTGGAGATAGATTACTTATAACTACATCGAACTCTGAACA
>DQVU01000111.1 GCA_015661585.1 Methanothermococcus okinawensis
AGGGTAATAGGGATCTCTTAGAGGATATAGATACCCTATTAAATTCAAAGTTTAATATCCTAAGTACATTCTTGGAGGATGGTGAAGGACTCCTTTTAAAGGACGAGGATATTAAAAAAATACACAACAGTAAAAAAGAGGATAACTTCGGCTGGATACTAGAGGTTAAGAATATAGATATCCTAAAATACGAAGGATACGTCTATTCCCTAAAAGCCAAGAAGTATCACAACATCATTATAAACTCCAACATACTAACCCACCAGTGCGACGGAGATGAAGATAGTATATTCCTACTCTTAGACGCCTTCCTAAACTTCTCCAAAATATACCTACCTGAGAAGAGAGGAGGACAGATGGATGCACCTTTAGTATTAACTACCATCCTAGATCCTAAGGAGGTTGATGGAGAAGTCCATAACATGGACGTTGTATGGGAGTACCCGTTGGAGTTCTATGAGAGATCCCTTGATATGCCCTCTCCAAAGGAGGTTAAGGATCTCATAGAGACTGTGGAGGATAGACTTGGTACTCCAGCCCAGTACGAGGGACTTGGATACACCCATGAGACAAGTAGGATAGATAACGGGCCCTTCGTCTGTACCTATAAAACCTTAGACACCATGCTTGAAAAGACTGAAGCCCAGTTGAAAGTTGCAAAGAAGATAAGAGCCGCAGATGAGAGGGATGTAGCAGAGAAGGTAATACAATCTCATTTTATTCCAGATCTAATTGGAAATCTAAAGGCATTTTCACGGCAGGGAGTGAGATGTAAATGTGGTGCAAAATATAGAAGGATACCTCTACGGGGAGTATGTCCTAAGTGTGGTAGTAAGTTGATATTAACAGTGTCCAAGGGAGCTGTCGAAAAATATATGGATGTCTCCCAGAAGATGGCTCAGGATTACAACGCAAGTAACTACATAAAACAGAGGTTAGAGTTAATTAGGGAAAGTATAGACAATCTATTTAAAAATGAGAGGAAGAAACAGGTACAGATAGATCACTTCTTTAGAGGTCAGTGAATTTCGATAAACCTTAATTTCTACAGAAAAATCGTCTAAGGAGTAAACAGATAAAAGATTAATCCTACTCTGTGGTTAAATCTAAAACAGAGTTGTTATTTAGTTTTATAGTCATCTTTTTATTTTGATTATAAGTTTAAGATTTTATGTACTTGATTAATAACTAAAAATAGATATTTAGGGAGAACCTCCCCCTTCCTCCAATAGTAAGATTAAAGTGGAAGAATGTTCTTTTTAAGTGTTTAATATTTTTTTACTCTTATTTTTATTATTTTTATAATAATCATTATTTTTAATGGGAACTATGTTTTAATATTTTTATATATTGAATAAATATTAATTTATAACAAATACTACTAAGGTGATAAATTGATATCAAAGTACGTTGTTAGAGACGTAATGACTAGAGGGATCTACGAAGTGTTCTTAGATACTCCTCTAAGGGATATAATAAAAACCATGGGCGAAAACAACATATCCTCTGTAGTAGTGACAGATAGAGAAGGTACCTACTGGGGAATTATAACAAGTTTAGATGTACTGAAGTATTACACAAAAGATATAGATAACTTAAAGGCTGAGGACGTAATGGTCAGTAAGATCATCACAGTAGATCCTCTGACACCTTTAGAAAAGGCTGCTGCCATCATGGTGGAGAATAGAATACATCATCTCTACGTAGTATCTGAACTTAGGGAGGATAAGATAGTGGGAGTTATCAGTTCAAAGGATATTATTAGGGTACTTCACGAGGAACTGGAGAAGTAGGTGGAAGGATGAGTAAAATTAGGGATATAAACCTATATCCTGAGGGAGAGTTGAAGATAGAATGGGCTAGGAGACATATGCCAGTTTTAAACCTTATAAGGGAGGAGTTTAAAGATGAAAAACCCTTTAAGGGGATTACCATAGGGATGGCACTACATCTGGAGGCAAAAACTGCTGTACTTGCTGAAACCTTAATGGAGGGAGGGGCAGAGATCGCCATTACTGGATGTAATCCTCTATCTACCCAGGACGATGTAGCTGCTGCCTGTGTAAAGAAGGGGATGAATGTATACGCCTGGAGGGGGGAGACTAGGGAGGAGTACTACGAAAACCTACATAGAGTACTGGATCATGAGCCTGATATAGTTATAGACGATGGAGCAGATCTTATATTTCTACTACATAAAGAGAGGCAGGAACTTCTAGATAAGATAATGGGAGGTTGTGAAGAGACTACAACCGGAGTTATAAGATTAAAGGCGATGGCTGAGGAGGGAGTATTAAAATTTCCAGTTATAAATGTAAATGACGCCTATACAAAACACCTCTTTGATAACAGATATGGAACAGGACAGAGTGCCATGGACGGTATTATAAGGACTACAAATCTACTAATCGCCGGGAAGAATGTGGTAGTTGCTGGATACGGCTGGTGTGGTAGAGGAGTTGCAATGAGGGCTGCTGGAATGGGTGCAAATGTTATAGTAACTGAGGTTAACCCTATAAGGGCCTTGGAGGCCAAGTTAGATGGTTATAGAGTCATGAAGATGGAGGAGGCTGCCAAGATAGGGGATATTTTTATTACCACAACTGGATGTAAGGATGTAATTAGGGCTGAACATATGTTGGTTATGAAGGATGGTGCCATCCTTGCAAATGCAGGGCACTTTGACAACGAGATCAGTAAAGAGGATCTTAGAAATATCTCCAAGTCTGTTAGAAAGGTTAGAAAAAACATAGAGGAGTATGACTTAGGGAATAAAAAACTCTACCTTCTTGGAGAAGGTAGATTGGTTAATCTTGTATGTGGAGATGGGCACCCCTGTGAGGTTATGGACATGAGTTTTGCAAATCAGGCCTTAAGTGCCAAGTTTCTTAAGGAAAACCATGAGAAATTGGAGAACAAGGTGTATAATATACCCTATGAGCAGGATCTACGGATAGCCTCCTTAAAGTTAAGATCTATGGGTGTCGAGATCGATGAATTAACTCCAGAACAGAGGAGATACCTAAGTGATTGGAGAGAAGGGACTTAATTTATAGTTAATTAAAAATAAAAAGTAAAAAGCCCTAAAAAGTAGAATTAACAATCCCCTCCCTAGTGCTCAATGTAAGGTGAAAATAACGACAAGATATTTAGAGAATCTCCCTTTTCTCCAATGTTCAGGAGCAGAGAGGAGAATCGTCTGTTTTTATTTTTTATAAAAATTTTTATAATAATTATTAATTTTTTATGAGACTTTTTGATGGAATCGAGGATTTATATAATACTTACAATATACTCCACTAAACACCTTGCTATATCCACCTTGGAAACCCTCGAGAGGGCCTCCCAGGAGGGTGCTCCATTTACCTCTAACACCTTTAAACTTCCATCTTCATCCTCTATAATATCTACACCACCGTAGAGTATCCCCAGAGCTTTTTTGGCTCTTAATGCTATATCCTCTATCTCAGGTGTAACCTCACATCTCTCGGGCCTCCCATTTTGACGTATATTGGTTATCCAGTTGTCGGAGATACGGTACATAGCTGCAACAACTTCATCCCCTACAACAAAAGCTCTAATATCCCTGTACTCCTCCCCAGGTGTGTTTATAAACTCCTGGAGATATATCACTCCGTATCTCCTTTTATACTCATTTAGAAGATTTAACCTAGTTATAAGGGATTTATTTTTTAACCTGTGTATGCCCTCTCCACCATTTCCAAATATAGGTTTTAAAACACAGTCATTGAATTTCTCTATCCATATCATGGCTTTATGTATATCTTCAGTTACAACTGTCTTAGGATGAGGTACACTGTGGATATCCAAAAGTGCAGAGGTTTTAAACTTATTCCCACAGTTTTCCAAGGCCTCAGGGGGATTTATAACTGGAACGTAATGTTCAATATACTTAAGAATATCGTATCTGTAATAGTTATTTATATCTCCAAGGTTTCTAACGAATATGGCATCGAGATCGAGAATATCCTTTCTTCTGTATTCAAATTTTATATCCATACCTATGTAGGATGTGATCCCAGAGGGTTTAATATATACAGGTGTAATGTTAAGTTCATTCATCACCCTCTCCAACTCGTAGGTAACCCAGTCCCTACTCTCACTTAATATACCTATCTTCATAGTTTCACGTTTTTACTGTGTGTGATTTTACCCCACGAGAAATAATTATAGATATGAAAATTATATATATAGAGTAGAGATAGCAATTTTCTCGTTAAATAAATCATAATTTTTATCTAATTTACTCCCTATCCTATTTTGATTTTTTAACTAATTACTTAATTTTATTTTTAGATTATTAATAAAAAGATTTGGGATTTTAGAAAAAAATTAAAAAGATTAACAAATTTACTGCAAAACTAACAGATTAAGAATTCTCTCTAAAAAAGCGATATAAGAGAATTTCTACTTTTATATGTTCTACTCTTTTTTCACGTGTTTAACAATGTTGAAATTATTTTATTATTATAAAATATTACACATATCCTCCTCTATAAACTCCTCTAAATATATTCCTTTTACCACATCCACTACTGGAATATTCAGCCTCTTGGAGATCCTACCCAATACCTCTCTATAATTTTCACCTAAGTTTTTAAATCTCCTTCCATTTACAGTAACTCCTATTACCTTCCTATTACTTACTAACTCCAAAACCTTTATATGGCGCTCTATCTCCTCCACATTTAAGGTATCAGATGCAAGTATTATGTAATCAGGTTTTGAACCGTAGAGGATAGATAGACTTACAACACCCCCTCCCCTACCAGTTCCCACCTCTAAGGGATCTGAGAATACTCCAGTTTGACTGGATACTACTATAATGTCTTTACCTTCTAAATCCACTTTTTTGACAGCACCAAAAATAGTAGAGGCAACATGACATAGGGGTATAACCTGGGGGATCACCATCTCCTCCATATTGCATAATTTTGAGTGGGGCTCAGTACCTACACAACCTACCTTGAAGTACCTACTAAGTTCCCTCTTTAAAATAAGAGATGTGGTAAATTTACCACTCTTCCTCCCAGTACCCATAACAGTTATTATCTTTCCCTCTATCCCCTCCAAACCCAACTTGGCGTAATCTATGTATCTTTGGAATGCATAAGGATCTGAAGAGTCGAAGTATTCAACACCGTACTCCTCTGCAGTAGATATTAACTTATGGTTATCAGCTATTCTGTAGAGTCTAGCCATGTTGTATATGTTTTTACCTTTCTCCATCTCTTTTAATATAGTCTCCTCCCATACCTTTACCTCAGAGGGCTCCAGTATCTCCTTAGTCCATATAAAGGTATCGTAATCCTCTTCGTATTTTCCATCTCCAAAGTGATAACCTACTATTTTAATATTAGAGAACCTCTCTAACCCCTCTGATACTTTGTTTTTATGGGATAGTTTTGCACACCTTACGATCATAGCATTCCCTAT
>DQVU01000153.1 GCA_015661585.1 Methanothermococcus okinawensis
AGTGATACCAGGCTACACCACTGGCGCAAACAACTGTATACTATTAAGTGCGGCCTCCGGGATTTGAACCCGGGTACCGGCCGTGGCAGGGCCGTATGATACCAGGCTACATCAAGGCCGCTTTTCCTTCACCACAGGCAGAATATATAAAGAAAATTGTGATATATATAGATTACGATATAGTGCAGAGATAGACACATGTGAGTTTATAGTTGTTTATAAAAATAAAAAGATGTGTAACTCTCAAGTATCGAGAATTATTCGGAAAGAGGTATTATAAAGGGCTTTTATTTTTAAAATAAAAAATAAGAAGATAAAAAAACTTCTATCTATATCTTTTCAATGTTCAGCACATTCTAAGATATAAAAACCAGATTTATTTTTATGTTTCACTCCTTTTAAGTATTTACTCATTATCTTTTATAATTTTATTACAATTTTATTATTATTTTAGTGGAAAGAGGTTTGTTACTTTTTACCCAAGTTTAATTACATCTTAATAAAGTTATAACTTTAACCTAAAAAAGTACCTCTGGAAATCCACTATCCTCCCATTCTTAACAGGTATGCCCTCAGATCTTAGAAGTTCTACCTTCTTCTCAACACCCATTATATAACCCCCTACCTCACCGTTGGATTTAACTACTCTATGGCATGGTATCTCCACTGGCTTAGGATTCCTACTTAGTAGCATTCCAACCAATCTATATCCTCTGATTCCAAGGGCCTCTGCAACCTCTTTGTAGGTGGTAACCTTTCCCCTTGGTATCCTACAGACTAACCTATAACATCTATCTCTAAGAGAGACACCTTCCATTTAAACCACTCCCTTTGTACTTATTATCCCCTTTCTCTCATCCACTTGGGTGGCCATATCCAGAGCTACACCAAAGGCCTTAAAGAGTGCCTCTATCTTATGGTGTTCATTCTCTCCCTTCACCTCAAAGTGTATATTCATCCTTCCGTTGTTTGCAACAGACTGGAAAAAGTGGGTAACATTCTCTGTTGAAAAGTTCCCTATACTACACCTATTTGGGATGTACTCCCCAACAACGTAGGGCCTTCCTCCTAGATCTATAGACACCATAGCACGGGCTTCATCCATAGGGATGATGGCCCATCCAAATCTTCTTATGTTCTTTCTCTCAATCTTGTTTAAAGCAAGACCCAAGGTTATACCTACATCCTCTACAATGTGGTGATCATCCACCTCTAAGTCTCCCTCTGCATATATATAGAGATCAAAAGATCCATGCTTTGCAAAGGAGGAGAGTACATGATCAAAAAAAGGTATCTTTGTGGAGATCTCGTACTCCCCAGTACCGTCGATGTTTATAGTTAAAGTTATATTAGTTTCTTTAGTTTTCCTCTTAATCTCGAAGATTCTCAAGTTATCACCTATGGCTGTACCAAACACCCTTTACTACAGTATCTGTTTTTACACCTGTAAGACAAGAGGGCTCTTTTTACACTATCCAGTGCTATATATCCAGCCTCGTGGAGTATAGTATCTCCTAACTCCTTGTCGTACTCCATACTTCCTAAGCAGGGATAATTGTGATGTGCATTGAAGATCTCTTCCTTTAACTCCTCTAGAGACTTTCCCTTAATCCTCTTTGAGATGTAGTATGTTTCACCACAGGGCGCAGATACTATTACCTTAACATCCACCACCTTATGGTTCTCTACCTCCATCTCCATCTGGGGATATCCTATCTTAAAGTATTCTATAAACCTATTAAGTACTTCTCTATCTTCCTTCTTCTTTAAGGAGCAGAAAGGTTTTGGATTTTCAAAGTCTATCCCTAACTTTTCACAGTTCTTTTTCAAAGAGTTTCTCATGGAGAGAGATAGATCCTTAGGGCTTTCAGAGGGCACTATAAGTAGTTTATATCCTTTATCCTTCATCATATGGGGGATTTCGTAGAGAAGATCCTCATGGAGTTGCGCCACTACCACATCTCCCCTGGGGATCTCTGGAATATACTCAGAAGAGTCCTCTATAAATACTTCTCTATCCACTGGAGGGATGACAATCCTCTTTACATCTTCCCTATAACTCCAATTCCCACGGCAGTTATAACAATCTTCACATATCCTACAAAAATCTTTATCGTTTATTAGATGGTTGTAAAACCTCTCCATCCCCGTGTTATCTTCGTGGTATATAAAGGTAAGTTTCATAACTTTCACCATATAAGTAGAATAAAAAGAGACAACAATGTCAATTTAATAACAGGAAAATAGAGATTATCCCTCAACACTAACCCCATTCCTCATCCTTAGCCCACGCCACGTCAGAATGGTTAACCCAATGTTGAGGGTTATAGGGATTTTTACTGTACCCTGATCATCCCAAGGGAAACCCCCTGTCACAGGGCTCGCCCTAAAAATCCCCTTAAATTAAATATCCCTTCAATATCGAACCCGCTGTCATCGCAAGGTAATACCCATGTGCTCTATGTGGGTCGGTTTATTGAAGGGTATTAATAATATATTGAATATCTAATATATAAACTTTAATCTAATTAATTTTAATAATTATAATTTAACAACTAAAAAGAATTCCAATAAAAATAATAATTAAAATTAAAGATATTTTAAAAAATATAAAAAATAAATAGAAATTTCCAAGATTGTTTAATCCTTTTTCAGTATTATTTTAATTTCCCCTTTAACCTCCTCTTCTTTAAGTAGGGCATCAATCCTCCATCCTTTAAAATCTCCATCATAAACTCTGGCAGTCTCTGGGCTTTCAACTCCACACCTGTTGTAATATTTTTTACAACTCCTTTATTTAAATCCACCCTTAAGATATCCCCTTCTTTAACATGTTTTCTTATCCCCTTACACTCCAAAAGTGGAAGGCCTATATTTATAGCGTTTCTGTAGAATATCCTTGCAAAACTCTCTGCAACAACTAAGGAAATACCTAAACCCTTCAACCCCATTGGAGCATGCTCCCTTGAACTCCCTGAACCGAAATTTTTCCCCCCTACTATAATATCCCCCTCCTTAGCCTTCCTGGGAAACTCAGGATCTACACCAGTCATTGCATACCTTGCCAACTCCTCCTCTGTGGTATAGACCAGATACCTCGCTGGCAGGATGGCATCTG
>DQVU01000243.1 GCA_015661585.1 Methanothermococcus okinawensis
AGAGATACCTAAACCACAACCTAAGGGAAGTTGGGATCTGTGTATAATATCATACCCTTCTATATCTATGTTATTCAAAACCTCCTTAGTGGGGCATAGATCCATCTCCCTATCATTGAAGTATATTTTTCCCTTACCTACTTTTACCTCTGTAATTACTCCCTTATCTACAGTTATTCCTACCCCAGTTGAACCTGTCCTTAGGGGATCCTTCTCCCTGTGTATTCTAAAGAACCCTGTAATATGTCCAGGGACAAACATAGGTATTACCTGAGATACTTTAAACACTCTGGAAAGTATTTAGAGATGTAGTTGTAATCTCTCTCTATGTAGATGTGCATACTCACCCCATGGTGGGTATAGGTTCCATACTCCACCCCAAGGCTCTCAGCCACCATCTCCCCTAAGGCTATCAATCCAAGAGCGTTGGCATGGTATGCTAGTAGTAGATCGTTACTCCTAAAGAGTACAGTTTGATGAAGTTTGCCATCCCTTATAAGGAATTGGATATACTGGAGACAGGGAACACTACCTCTCTTCTTTTTACTTACCTCCATATCTATAACAGGTTGCCAGGTTATCGCTACAGCCCTCCTAGAGTTTTTCTCCTCCTTTAATTTTTCTATAATATATTTTATCTGATCTACGTAATTACCATTTACAGGGTACTTGAAGAGCCTACTGTGGTAGTCGTAGGAGAATTTATTTTCAGAACCGTAGAGTAGATTTTTAGTGTATTGCTCCACAGCGTTTTTTCCAAAGGGATACTTTGGACTGATACTCTTTAACTTTGGATTGGTTATCTCTACTACAACATTTCTGATCTCCCTACAGACCTCCCCATCTTCAGTTATCATATCCTCTCCTTTTTCCAGAACCTCTTTAACTAGGTACTCATAACTGGCCCTTACCGAGGGTTTTCTGATGGAGAGCATGGTAGTCCTCTATGTGGTTTTTGATTAAAAATTAATAAGAATAGTAATTATAATAAAAAATAATAAAATCCCAAGGGAAAATATCCAGAATTTAATTTTTTTACCTTTATTATTTTTATAATTATAACTCTAGTTCCCATCAAGATAGTGATTAGAAGAATATTCAGGATGGACAAGTATAAAAAGTAAAATACCATCTCCTATACTACACTGAACACTGGAAAAATAAAGTAGATTCCTTTTAATTTATAGTAAAGATATATTCTGTTTTATTATCCTCTTAGGCTTTTTATTCTTTATTTTTATATTTTTATAATTTTTATTTATTTGTTTTTATTATTATTTTTAACTACCACTTTAAGGGAACTAGAATTTATTATCTTTATTATCTACTTTCCTGTTAAACTCGTATATCCATCTAATATTCCCTCTTAAAACACATCTTGCAACGGATATTAAATCTGAATACCTCAACATCCTCTTTGCATCTTTAATGGAGTTTATAGAGTTGTTTCCTATGATTATCTTCTCTTTAAAACAGTCCCTTATCTTTTGAATATACCCAATATCTGGATAATCCTTTCCCGGATTAAAACAGTCTAGATGTATCCCATGAAAATATTTTCTAACCTTATTTAAATTATCTATTAACTCCTCAACAGATACAACGTTTGCCCTCACCTTTAGGAAAATAGGTTTTTCTATCTCCAACTCCCAGATACCCTTTAAAAAATCCCTAAGGGTTTCAAGGTTCTCCCTCTTCAACAACTCCTGTCCAATACCTAAATTAACTATCTCCCTCTGGCGACAGTGGCAGTTTAACTCTATTATGTCACAGTGTTTCCCCAGGATCTCTATTCTTCTTTTAGCATCATCGAAATCTTTAAACCTTATATTTACAGATATGAGGGCGTTACTCTCCTTAGCTCTTTTCACCTCTCTTTTTATAATATTCTCAAATTCATCTAAATTATATAAAAACTCCTTCCTCCCCCTTTTTACCATCTCTTTACTGGCAGATAGTGTGGCACTGTCTAAATTAAGGGCTCCTAAGGTGACTATTCCAAATAGGCCTCTGTATTTTCCACAGAAAGATCCATCTGTAATGCCAGCCATAGGGGCAAGGACTACCTTCCTACCTCCACATTTTTGAAGAACATCCATATATATGACACCTTATATAGGGCATAACGTGTTAAACTTCCTCCTTATATTGTAATTTTTGTAGTTTAAGGTACATACCTGGCCCTCTACCTTACCTTCCCTTATAAGTTCCAATCCAATATCTGCCATATTGGATGCATCCTCTGCAGTCTTCCCTATTCCTATACCTGCCTTCAATTGAATACCTGTTTTATCCCTTATATTCTCAAAAATAGCGATAAAATCACTCTCACTCATACCGTTACAGGGACACATGAAGTTATCGCCACCAATAAAAAACACCATAGCACCGTACTTTTTCAACTCCTTGATGAGTCTTAGATGAATCTCGTTAATACGTAGGTAGGTGTCATAGGCACTCTCCAAGTCTGTCAGTGTTTTCGTGACGTTGTTTATATCTACATGTGCCAGTTGGACGTATCCTTCCTCTAAGATAAAGTCATTTGCAACATCTAATACCTCCTTCCTGTACTTATCCTGGGCACTTCCATGCTCCTGGATCTTCTCTGTGGCCAATTTCTGAGCCTCGTAGGGAGTCTCTGCCGAGGCTATACCCATACTCACTGTAAAGGGGTATCTGTTCTTTATACTCTCCTGAATCCTCCGGTGGGTTTCAAGATCTATACCGTTAGTTATTGCGATCAAGTTGTCAAACCTGGTATAGAACACAAGGCCCTTATGGGCTCCAAATTGAAGGTTTAGATCTCCATAAAGTCTTGACTGAAGTGCCTGTAGGTCGCTCTCCCTTCTAGGGTTTGGTGTTACAGTCCAAGGTCCGTAGTTGTCGATCTGAATAACGGTAATCTGTATCATACTATCATCGTTAGTATTGTGGTATATTTGTTTTAAACCAGAAAGAGTATATAAGTATGATTATTTATTATGTATAAATATTTTGATTTCTCCAATTCATCTCAAAGGATATTATGAAATAGAAAGATATAAAAACTTTAAAATTATTAATTATATAAAAGAATAATATTAATAATGAATTAAATAAAGAGGGGGTAGAATGGAAGAAAGGGTAACGATAAGTGTTATTAAAGCAGATGTTGGAGGACTCTGTGGTCATACTGAGGCCCCAGAGGAGTTACTAGATGCATGTGATTATGTCCTTGAAGAGGCTGTAGATGAGATACTTATAGATTACTACGTTACAAGATGTGGAGACGATATAAACCTCATCATGACTCATAGGTTGGGTATAGACAACGAGAAGATCCACGGGTTGGCATGGAAGGCGTTTGAAGAGGCCACTAAGGTTGCAAAGGAGTTAAAACTCTACGGAGCAGGACAGGATTTACTTGCAGAGGCGTTCAGTGGTAACGTTAGGGGGATGGGACCAGGATGTGCAGAAATGGAGTTTGTAGAAAGACCAAGTGAACCTGTAATAGTATTCTGCTGTGATAAAACAGACCCCTCTGTATTTAACTTGCCATTATATAGAATATTTGCAGACCCCTTTAACACTGCAGGGTTGGTGTACGACAAATCTATGATTCACGGCTTTAAATTCGACGTGTTAGATGTAATTGAAAATAAACAGATAACGTTGAAAACACCAGAGGAATCCTATCAGTTGTTGGCCCTCATAGGAAACTTGGAGAGATACTGTATAAAAAGAATACATAGGGCGAAGGATAACGAGATTGCAGCAGTTGTAAGTTCTGAGAAGTTAAATTTAATCGCGGGGAGATACGTAGGAAAGGACGATCCAGTTGCAATTGTTAGGGCCCAAAGTGGGATGCCTGCAGTGGGAGAGGTTTTAGAGGCTTTTGCAACTCCACACTTTGTACCTGGATGGATGAGAGGATGTCACTGGGGACCGTTGATGCCAGTAAGTGAGGAAGATGCAAGACCTGCAAGATTTGACGGACCTCCAAGGATTATGGCCTTAGGATTCCAGATTTCAAATGGAAAGTTAATAGGGCCAAACGATCTATTTGATGATGTGTCCTTCAACAGAGCCAGGGAGAAGGCTTTAGAAATGGCAGATCTGATAAGAAGAATGGGACCATTCCAACCCCACAGACTACCTGAGGCCATGATGGAGTATACCTCAGTACCAGAGATATTGGCAGAGTTGAAAGAGAGATTTGTAGAGACTGAAAAAGTTGAAAAAGCTGAAAAATTGAGAGAAAGGGGGGAAATAGAGTAATTTTTAAAATAGATAAACCTTTACATAATCTCCCTTTTCATAACCTTCTACATTTTCATCTACTACAATATATCCATCTCCATCTTTAAGAGAGGAAAGTACCCCACTTCCTTTAATTCTCAGGGGCTCAACGTAGGTCCTCTTATTTTCACTGACTAACTTCACTCTAACTACATCTGTCCTCCCTGGTGTAGAGGGGATACTCCTCTTCAGTGGTAGATATACAAATCTCCTACTCCTGAAGTAATTTCTGAGGAACAATTCAAACTGTACTACTGCAGCAACTGGATATCCTGAGAGTATATAGAAGAGCACCTCCTTCTCTCCCAGAGAACATCTTCCAAATCCAAAGGGTTTTCCAGGCCTTATCTGTACCCCGTGGATTATCAACTCTCCAATATCTTTAACAACTTCAACGGTGTAATCCCTATCTCCTACCGATGTACCTCCAGTAGTTATCACTATATCGTTTTCTTCTATTGACTTTAACAGAACTTCTTTTATCTCTTCCTTATCATCTCCTACACTCTTGTACATCTTTGGAATGAAACCTAACTCCTTTATCAGGGCGCAGAACATAGGAGTATTGGAGTTTATTATATATTTTTTTCTTTTCAACTCCTCTATACTACTGAAATCCTCCAAATCTATCAACTCATCCCCTGTAGATATTATCCCAACACTTAAATCGTAAGTCCTGATATACCTTATACCTAAGGAGGAGAGTATTCCTATATGGTAGGGGGTAATAACATCTCCCCTCTTTAATATTAGATCTCCTTTTTTAATATCCTCTCCTACTTTTGATATATTCTCGTAGGGACGAACCCCCTTTCTGATCTCAACAAATCCCTCTCCTTCTCTACAATACTCCTTCATTACAACTGCATTGACACCTTCAGGAGTTGCCATTCCAGTGGATAATTTGACACATTGGCCTTTTCTGACAGGTTTATGTGAATCCTCCAGGAGATCCAATATTAGGGGATTTGTCTCAGAGGCTCCAAAGGTATCCTCTGCTATTACTCCATAGCCATCCATAGCAGCTCTGTTGAACATAGGTAGATCTTCAGGAGATAGTATATCTTCAGAGGATATCTTGTTATATGCCTCGTATATAGGAGTTAGTTTAACCTTTTCTATGGCTAATTTTTCCAGTCTTTTAAATACTATTTCTTTGGCTTTTTTATAGGGTATTAGGTTCTTCAGGAACATAACTTTCACCATGGATAATAAAAAATAATAATCATATTTATTAAAAATAATAAAAATTCTAATGAAAAATAATCAATAAAAATGAATAAAACTATAACCTCCTACCCCTCAAAGTGATAGTTTAAAAATAACAACGATAATTAAAAATAACAAGAAAAACAATAAATTAAAAAACTCTAATGTATAACATATCTACCCCTACTCCTTAACATTGGGAAGGGATGATTTTCTCCTAACAGAATTTATATATTTTTTATACATATCTTAGTGTTCAGTAAACATTAGAGATATAGTTTTACTTCATTTTTATTAATTATTTTCCATTAGAATTTTTATTATTTTTTATAAAATATAATAAAGGTAAAAAGTCAATCCTGTTACAGAAAATCCCCTTCTCCAATATTCGGGAGTAGAGGGGGGATATATTTATATTTGAGGTGAATAGGAGTTTTTTCTTTTTTAATTATAGATTAACATGTAACATCTTGAAAAAGTTCAGTGTCTTTCTGTGTTAGTAAGAATCTATCCTGTTTTTCCACTGTCTAGGAACATCTGAGGAAGGATATTGTCCGTTAAATATTATATCTTATATTCCTTATTTCTCCTTAGATTCATTCTTATCTAAATATATGAACCTTTCAGTTATAACCTCTAAACATTTCTCCACACTTTCACTTATAGATATATTTTCTATCACTGGGATGTTGTACTCGTAAGCTTTCTTTACGATATAGTCGTTTATTTTCCTTATTATCCTAAAGTGTTTTAGATATCTCTCCATAGGCCTCGATGTAATTTTAGCTCTGGCTGCAAACCTTTCCTTATGCATCTTCTCGGAACTGAGGGTTAAGATTAATGTTATAATGTTTGGCATCTGGGTGTATTTCTCCTTCATAAATCCTGGGATAATATGAGTCCCCTCGATTATAACACTCAACCCCTCTTTTAGACTCCTATCTATCAGACTCTCCACTCCAACTAAAACCAACTCAACATGTCTCTCAAATCCCAAGATATGCATATCCTCGTTGTTAGTTTCTGAAGGTATTCTTAGAGCCTTCCAGGCTGTATAGGAGGATTCATATAACATAGGTACTAAATCCTTGGATACGCTTCCCCTCATAACCTCTCTGATGGAATCTGTACCTATAACACTGGGAATTCCCAACCTCGATGCTAACTCAAAGGCTATTGTAGATGTACCAACTCCGCTGGCTCCACCTATGAGTATTATTATAGGATGTTTCTTCAATATCCTCCTCCATAGTAGATACTTCTCAGCGATACTTTTGTAGTTTTTGGATATTAAATACTCATAGACAATTTTCCTTATTTCATCCTTGGTGATGATATCTACTCCTTTTTCATTTAACATCTTTTCAATTTCCTTTGCTATATAATAAGCCTCACTTGGTTTCATCCCTGCTGCAGTTAGAGATCTGGCAAGGATTCCCTTAGAAAAGGGCATGTCGTAATTTTTACCCTTTACAATTATTTTGTTCGTTATCTTTTTGAGATCCATAAATTCCCCTCTTTGCTGGAATTTACTATAAAAAATATTATATCAAAAATTTAAAATAATTATTTTAATTATATGGTGGAGATTAAGCTTTAGATAGTTAATTCAGGAGAGTGATAATAAAAGTACTAAATGTATAATATAAAGAGTATAACTATAAAAATTTAAAGTGTTAGAATAACGACTCCAATATCAACTTACCAGCCATTATTATGGATATCAATTCCTGACAATGGCGAGTTATACCCTATTCCTCAGTGCTTAAGAACTATTTCTGAAAGAAGATAAAAAATAATAATATAAAATATAATGTAAAAATAACAATAAAAAGGACAAGGGGGATGACAATATATTTTTATTTGGTTTAACAACCCTGAAGATTTTTTATATTGATTGTTTAAAATATTTAAAAGGAATAAATGTGTAAAAAAGAGTAAAATTCCCTCATTATCCCTCTTGGGATGTGGTTGGACACCAGAGGAACAGGAAGAATCTTGCCAACATTTCTCCTTAAAGGTATGTTAATGAGAGTGAAAAAATGAAATAATCATCAAACTCTACAATTTCACGTAAACTTATCTAACTGTTGTATGTGATCCTATGGGGAGGAAAAATTATCTCACTTCAAGGTTTAAAGAGGATACAAAGTTCGCCTCTAAGTATGAAATAGACGTTATCAACAGATTGACAGATTTAAACCTCCAATATGATGACTTACTACTTCTGGAAAAACTCCCTGGTATGGATTACAGGAAAAGGGTGTATATAGAGGATGACACTCAAATAGGGATATTGGAGTTTGATCTCGTGGATTTAGATTGGAAATTTATACCTACACCTTACTATTACCAACTTACAGACTCTAAGAGAATTCATTTAAAGCCTACAAAGAGGAGATTAAAGGGCAAATATCTAAAAGAAGAGTATTTAGAGAATCCCAGGGAATACCTAGAGGTTGTTAAAGGAAGTAATAACTTCATAGGAGTGGAGATGGGGAACTTCATAGGTGTAGGTGTAAAAAGAGAGAAGGGTATTAAACTGAAAGATTTAAAAAGAAAGAAAGAAGACATTTCTATCAAAAAAATAGAGGAATACTTAGAAGGGAATAGGGATAGGATAAATCACCTTTTGGAGCATTCCAAGAACATTCTTAAAAGATACATAGAGAGATATAAGGAGAGAGGTTATATAATAAATACCTCCTTCAGTGGTGGAAAGGACAGCAGTGTTTCCACACTCCTTGTAAGGGAAATTATCCCTGATATAGATGTTATATTCATAGATACAGGTTTAGAGTATCCAGATACTTTAAAGTATGTAAAGAGATTTGCAAAGGAATACGATTTAAACTTACATATAGTAG
>DQVU01000148.1 GCA_015661585.1 Methanothermococcus okinawensis
TATCCTAAGGAATTTAAGAGAACCTATGAAGGTACTCCAGATAGTGAAAAGTGTCTCTTTGAACAGGGCTACACATGTTTAGGGATGGCTACAAGGGCAGGATGTGGGGCGATATGTCCATCTGTAAATGTCCCCTGTAGAGGATGTTATGGAAAAACAGACGCTGTCCTTGATCAGGGGGCTGCAGTTGCAAATGCCTATGCAGTTACAGGTGATGCAGTACTGAAACTCCCTGACAAGTTAGGACTGTTCTACAGGTTCTCCATGGCTACAGGATTAATACCTAAGAAGACCTACAAGTAAAGATGGTGACATAACATGGGGAAGATCACCATAGAACCCTTAAGTCGTCTTGAAGGACATGGTAAAGTCACCATTACCCTAGATGAGTCTGGAAAACCAGTTGATGTTAAACTACATATAACTGCAATAAGAGGATTCGAGCAGTTTGTAGTAGGAAGACCTGCTGAGGAGGTGCCTAGGATAGTACCTAGGATCTGTGGAATATGTCAGACACCTCACCACTTAGCGAGTGTTAAGGCAGTTGATGCTGCCTGGGATGTTGAAATACCAGATACTGCAAAGAAACTTAGGGAGTTGATGCTACTAGGAAATATGATCCACAGTCATGCACTACACTTCTACTATCTGGCTGCACCAGATTTTATACTGGGCCCAGATGCAGATCCCAAGGTTAGAAACATTGTAGGAATAGTAGAAAAATCTCCAGAAATCGCCAAAAAGGCTATAGCATTGAGAAAATTTGGTCAGAGTATAGTGGAAAAAGTTGGAGGGAAGCCTATACATCCAGTTACAGGTGTCCCAGGAGGCATATCTACGACACTAAGTGAAGAGGATAGGGATGCATTCTTAAAGGAAATTGACACCATGATAGAGTACGCCAAGGAGAGTGTAGAGTTGATCAAATCACTAAATGAGCAGTATATGGATATGGTAAAGTCCCTGGGAGTTATCGATACTTGGTATCTAGGAATAGTTAAAGATGGAAAACACTCCTTCTACGATGGAGTCTTAAGGTTCCTATCTCCAGATGGTAGTGAGAAGGTGGAGTTTCCATTCTCGGAATATCAAGATTACATAGGGGAACACAGTGTACCACATAGTTATGTAAAACATCCATACTACAAAAAGGCAGGATATCCAGGGGGTATTTACAGGGTTGGACCTCTGGCAATGATGAATATATGTGATACCATCCCTACACCCTTGGCTGAGGAGGCCAGAAAGGAATTTATAGACCTATTTGGAAGTCCTGCCAATCAATCCTTAGCCTACCACCATGCGAGACTTATAGAACTACTTGCAGCATGTGAGAGGACTAAGGAGTTGTTGGAGGATAACGAGATCACATCTACAGATGTAAGGGTAGAGGTGGAACCAAAGGCAGGTAGTGGAGTTGGTGTTGTAGAGGCTCCAAGAGGTGTTTTAATACACCACTATGAAACAGATGAGAACGGAATCGTTATAAAGGCAAACATGATAGTAGCATCAACACATAACGTACCTACAATGGAGAAGGCTATACAGCAGGCTGCAATGGAAGTATTCAAAAAATAATTTAGGTGGTAAATATGGAGATCGATGAAAAAAAGTTGAACCTATTGGAGGTTGTCCTGAGAGCCTACGATCCCTGATACTCATGCGCTGCCCACGTGATAGTTAAGAATAAGGAGGGAGAGTTAGTATTTGAGATAAAGAGAGAGGAATAGTTTCCTACATACCGAACCCCTTGGGGGAGGTTGTAGGAAACAGTTGTTATTCTTTATGTTGTTCAATAACTATTAAATACTCTAATAAACCATTAAATTATTTTTATAAAGTATATTAATTAATATTACAATTTGTTTATTATTTAATTAAAATTTAAAGAGTATAGGAGATACTATGGGAGGAATAAAAATTCAAGAAGATCTCTGTTTAGTATGTAACGCTTGTACTGCTATCTGTCCTACAGAGGCTATAGAGATAGCACCCTTTAAAACCTGTATCCTATGTATGAACTGTGTTGAGGCATGTCCAACTGGGGCGCTCTATGAGTCTAACGGTGCCATATCTTACAACCCTTCAAAGTGTGTAAAGTGTGGAGATTGTGCAGAGGCATGTCCAACGAAGATAAAAAAGGTTGATGACAGATACCCCTATTCAAAGGGGCACTGTATTTTATGCAAAAGATGTGTCGATGTATGTCCAATAGAGATTATCTCCATACCTGGGATAGTTGAAAAACCTAAGAAAGAGGTTAAGATACCTAATGAACCAATAGTGGTTACCGACGATTGTGTAGGTTGTGAGATCTGCGTTCCAGTATGTCCTGTAGAGGCTATAAAGATAGAAAATGGTAAAGCTGTTGTCGATAAAGATGAGTGTATATACTGTTCTATATGTGCCCAAACCTGTCCATGGAATGCCATCTATGTCTCTGGTAGGATTCCAAGGAAGAGGAAAAAAGAGATATTGAAGTTTGAAGTAGATGAGAGTAAATGTATAGGATGTACAGTATGTGTTGAGATCTGTCCAGGGGATATGATAAAGTACAAGAGGGAAAAAAATATAGTGGAAGTTCCAAAGGCCTGTCCAGCGTGTAAGTTATGTGTAGAGTCCTGTCCCGTGGATGCCATAACCTTGGAGGTAAAGTTTGAATCAGCACACCCAATTACAGAGGAAGGTTTAGTGATCATCGAGGAAGATTACGACATACTGGAGAAGTGTGCCAGGGTGTGTCCAACTGATGCAATTGTAGCAGATAAAAAAACTAAGAGTGTAAAGATGTGTATAGTTTGTGGAGCATGTACTGTTGCATGTCCAAGTGGGGCGTTGAAATTAGGTAAGATAAACCACAGAGGAAAGGAGTACAACAGAATAGAGTACAGCCCCCACCTATGTATAAAATGTGGTAACTGTGTAGAAGTTTGCCCAATGAAAACCTTGAAATTAACAAGGGGAAAGATGCCCTTGAAGGGGTACTGTGTAATGTGTCTACTCTGTTTGTCCTGTGCAGAGGCTGAAAAGAAGAAGGTACTGGAGCTGAGGTAATATTTATTAATTTTGTACCCTGGTCCCCATCAAAAAATCTTATAAAAATTTTATAATTATTATAAACCTCAGTTCCTATCAAATTAGTGATTAAAAGAATAATAATTAAATAATATAATTATAAATAAAAATAATAAAAGGTCTAAGGAAAAAATTTTCCCCAATTTTCTTTTAAAATCTTATATTTGGGTTTTTTATTTTTAAAACATTTTCTTTATTTTTTAATTATTTTTTATTTTGACTATCTATAGTATTTTATTTATTTATGAACAAACAACAAAACCTAACCTAAATAACAACTTTCGAGGATGTTGATAAAAATAATTATTATTAAAAATTAAAATAAAAAAATAAGGAATTAGAATCAAAAAATAGAAAAAATCTCTGATCTTCTCCAAAGATCTTGTTAATCTATCATATATAGAACCCTGTCAAGAATAAATAATTTCTTAAAACACCTTAACAGCATGGGCACATCTCTTAGCCCTCTCCCTTGCAACCTCTATACTCTCACCGTATGCCAGTGCAACACCCATTCTCCTTCCAACCCTTGCCACAGGCTTACCAAATAACCTCAACTTCGTATTTGGAACCTTTAGGGCATCACCTATATCGTACTGGGGAGCCCATTTATCTATGTTAGACTTAATAACGTGACTGGCTCCTGCAGGTACGACCATCTCCACATCTACAGGTAACCCCAAGAGACACCTAAGGTGTATCTCAAATTGACTCATATTCTGGGTTATCATAGTTACCATACCTGTATCATGAGGTCTTGGGGAGACTTCACTGAATATAACTTCATCCCCTCTAATAAAGAGTTCCACCCCGTATATCCCCCTACCACCCAACATGGTAACGATTTCGTAGGCTATCCTCTGGGCTTCCCTTAAGGTTTTCTCCCCCATGGGATGAGGTTGCCAACTCTCGTGGTAGTCCCCATCTATCTGTATATGGCCTATAGGGGGACAGAACTTTATACCATCCTCAGTTTTTGCAGTTAAAAGTGTTATCTCGTAGTCGAAATCTATAAA
>DQVU01000118.1 GCA_015661585.1 Methanothermococcus okinawensis
ATATTTGTTACTCCTATATAACCTCCCTCTACTCTTTCTGAGGGCGTATTTTCAGGTAGTAATCCACGGGCATAATTTTCGTTCCTTTCAAACATCACCATATCTCCTACCTTAAAATACACCTTTAACTTACCTATCCTCCTTGTGGTGAGTCCCGTGGTTTTTCTGAAGTACCAGGCAGTCCTTGGAGCCTCATTATCAAATATCTCAATATAGAGTAGTTTATCTGGAGATACCCCCTTAGTTACTACCTCCTTAGATCTAAGTACCTCTAAGGTATATTCCGGTTTCTGCTCAACTATTATAGCACCATCTCCAGTATCCCCTTCCCTCTTATGCTCTATATCATACCTCCTAAATACCTCACTTGCCTCACCCTGAGTCATCCCTACGACGTTTAACCTCTCAGGTTTCAACTTAACGGTTATAATACCCTCATCTGAAAAATCCACCAACTCCATACCCCTTGTTATCCTACCTACTACAGTATGGGATACCGATGACGTCCTCCCCTCCCTGTAGATATACACCTTACCAACACCCTCCCCACTATTTCTAACTGTAATAGCACCCCTAAACCTATCCTCTGTATTTTCCCCCTCTATCTCAAGGCTCTGTAATCTACAGTCTGCAATATAGGTATTTGTACCCTCTCCGATCTCGAAGTAACCATCCTCTACAAGTGCAAGGACATGCTCAACAGTCTCAGGAGGTCCATCTAACTCCCCTTCACAGTAGGTCCATATCTTCCAGCCCTCCTCAAGTTCTATATCTAGATCCTTCGTTGTTAAATAATCTACCATCTCTTTTGATTCCCTTAGAGGTTCTATGGAGAGTATCCTGTCCTCTGGAGTTAGTTGAGATAGTACCCTCTTACCACCTATGAGTATCCCTATCTTTGGATTCTCAATACCGTAAACCTCCGTAGTATCCCTTTTAATAAATACTAAATGTCCCTCATCTTTATCAAATCCAGATATACTCAGTACTACATCCCACTTCTTAAACCTCTCAGCTTTGTTACTCATGTCTAGATCTATGGTTATAGGCCCAAATGCAACCTCGGATACACCTCTCCATCTAACACCCTTATTGACAAATTTTTTATAATTTCTATTCCAAAAATCTACAACCTTGGAGTCTTCAGTTATACCTACTATCATTACCCCCTTAGTTGTGGTAATCCTGTATTTCTTAGACCTCTTTATTTCTTTTTTCACTCCCTTCACTATCACTATATTACTACCCTCTATATAGGGCTCTCCTTCAATCACATCTTTAAGGGTTTTTCCCTCTTTTTCTCTGTTATTCACAAATACCTTCACCATGGGATCCTCTCCTAATAATTTTATATAGTTGATATTTAGAATGATTATTATAACAATTACTATAAAAATTATAGGGAGTGATTATGATGGGTAATAAGAGACTAACTTCAAAGGCTAGAAAGATACTGAGAGCTCGATCTCACTCATTATCTCCTGTGGTATGGATAGGTAAAGAAGGAGTTGATAAGGTTATTAACGAGGTAAAAAGACAGATAAAGGATAAAGGGCTTATAAAGGTTAAAATTAGAAGGATAGCACTGGAGAAAGATACTCGGGAAAATATTGCAAA
>DQVU01000001.1 GCA_015661585.1 Methanothermococcus okinawensis
TAAGACCTGATTACACCATATACGACGAGGTTAGGAAGACTAAGGACTTCGAGATATTTGCAGATATGAGGATGGCTGGAGTGGGGATGGTAGGGGTTGTCCATGCCTCAAAACCTATAGACGCCATCCAACGTCTCATAGGTAGGGTAGATCTAGGTATAATACCTCAGATAGTGGATACCGTTATATTCCTAGAGGACGGTAAGATAAAGAAGGTGTATGAGATCACATTTACCGTAAAAGTACCCCATGGGATGAAGGAGGCAGATCTAGCCAGGCCAGTTATAGAGGTAAGGGACTTCGAGACAGGAAAGACAGAGTACGAGATATATACTTACGGGGAGGAAGTTATAGTTATGCCAATTGAGGATGAGGATTCCAAACCTCCAGTGTATAAATATGCAGAGGATGAGATAAAGAAGGTTTTAGGGGAGTATCTACCTAGGAAGATCAAAAAGAGTATGGAGGTTAGTGTAAAAGACGGACACACCATAGATCTCATAGTTCCTGAAAAGTATCTGCCTGTAGTTATAGGGAAGGGGGGAAGGGAGATTGCAAAGTTGGAAGATAGCTTAGGACTTAAGATAAACGTTGAGAAGAAGGAAGATAGGAAAAGAGATAAAGAGTATCTAACTTACGAGTATATAAGTGATTACGAGACTACGAGGCTACTTGAAACTGAGAGGCATGTTATAGTGGATGTTGGGGAGGATTTAGTGGGGTGTAATATCAAGATCTATATAGATGGGGAGTTTCTATGCCATGCGACAGTGGGATCTGATGGGGTGGTGAGGATAAACAAGAACAGTAAGATAGGTAAAGAACTTTTAGATGCTATGAAGAAGAATAAAGATATTTATGTGGAGGTTACTTGATGTGAAAATAAAACATTATTAAATAAAAAAGAAAATAAAACTCTTAAAAGGGTATTTCACTTTTTTATTTTTTTATTTAATTTTTATTATAATTATTATTAAGAATTATTATTTTTTTAATCCTAAACGATTACTAAAGATAAATATAATGGAGGATTATAATTACTACTTCTATGGGAACGATTAAAATATTTATAACATAACTCTCCTTATTATCATAAAACTCTACAGGTGAATAACTATGGAAAAAAATATAGAGATAGTACTAAACAGTGAGGATGAACTCTATAAATACTTAGAAGATATAGAGGAGGGGGACTACTTCGAGGCTTACTTCGGTAGGTACCATGTGGAAGGTGTTATAGTTTTAAAGGATGAAACCTTCTTTAAGTTAGATACAAAGAGGGAATTCTTAGGTATTGTAGATTTTGAACTTACCAGCGTACTCCCTGACTTGATAGAGGTTGCATATACAAAATCTGACGGTATAAGGAGGGTTTTAAAGTTAATCGAGTAAAGGTGGATAGATGTTCATGGGCGCAATCAGTAGGGATGGATTGGATATTGCAAGGAGATCTAGGGACATAGTTAGGGAGAAGATAAGGGAGGTACTAGGAAAAGATATAGAGAGATACTCAGAGTGGGAGATGAGAATAATTGAGAGGGTAGTCCATGCCACTGCAGATGTGGAGTATGCAA
>DQVU01000229.1 GCA_015661585.1 Methanothermococcus okinawensis
AAAGGGAAGGTTACCTGTACCCACAAGGCTAACGTACTGAAATTAACAGATGGAGTATTTAAAAGGATATTCTACGAGGTTGCAGGGGAGTATCCTGATATAGAAGCGGAAGACTACTACATAGACGCCATGAATATGTACATCATCACAAAACCTGAAACCTTCGACGTCGTTGTTACCTCAAATCTCTTTGGAGATATACTATCAGATGGAGCTGCTGGGACAGTTGGGGGACTGGGGATGGCGCCCTCTGCAAACATCGGAGATAGATATGGACTCTTTGAACCTGTACATGGTTCTGCACCAGACATTGCAGGGAAGGGTATAGCAAACCCCACTGCAACTATACTAACTGGGGTACTTATGTTGAGGTACTTAGGGGAGGAGGAGGTTGCCAATAGAGTAGAGAGGGCACTTGAGGAGGTGCTGGAGAGAGGACTTACAACACCAGATCTCGGTGGTTCCCTTACAACATTTGAGATGGCTCAGGAGGTTGTTAAAAGGTTGGAAGAAGAGTAAACAGAAATTTATTTCCCATAGTATATATCCAACGCCTCCTCTACACTTTTATTCTCTATGGTGATCGCATAGATAGCATTACACATTCTCACAGCCTCCTCGTAGGATTTTTGATGTATATTTCTACCTGTGGCATTTCCCGCTGCACCACTTATATGTATCTGATCGTAGAGTTCTTGAAGGAACACCTTAGGATCTTTAGATTTACCTCCTGCACAGACTACCTTAGTTCTACCTGCCGCTAAGACAGCCTCTTTAAGCGCCTCTGCAGGATTTTCACACTTTGGATAGTTAACCTTTACAAAATCTGCACCTAGGCATAGGGCAACTCCAGCAGCTCCAGCTATTAGATGGGGATCATATTCGTTTTTAACAGCCTTGCCTCTTGGATACATCCAGAGTATCGCTATCAATCCATGTCTATGAGCCTCATACACTACCCTAGAAGCCTCAGAGAGCATCTCATGTTCATACTCACTACCTAAGTACACTGTATAACCAACTCCCAATATGTTAAGTTTTGAGTGATTCTTAAATTCTACAACATCCTTTACAGTAACTAGGGCTCTACTTATAGGATCTCTCTGGGAGGTTTTAACAAGGTGTGTCTTTGAATTTATCTTCACTACGTAGTTGATATCTCTGTAGTCCATACCGTATCTAGCTATAAGTCCCAACTGTGTAGCAAAAGCTCCTATTTTCCCATTGGAAGCTATTCTAAATAGATGTTCAGGATCTGCATCGTCCTTTGGGATGCCTGGGCCATAGAAGTCATCGTTTAAATGCTCTATCTTTTGATCTCCTGCAAAGAGCATCAATCTTCCAGTGTTTTGGGTTAATTTAAGGTAATTTTTTATATAAGTCTTTCTTTTATCTGGTGGAACGTCTAAAGGTACCAGTACATCCTTTTCAGATATTTTTATCCTGTTCTTCATAAAAAACCCCTCAAAAAATGTTGTTATAAATTATCCTACTCTCTAATCATAAAAAAGTAATCCTCCAACCAATCTACTACTCCATAATTTATCTTCTTATTTTCAACAGCCTGGATAATCTCATTTAGAATGGAATCTATACTTCTGTTGGTGGTATCGATCTCGTATACAGGTATATTCTCATTCCTTAATCTTTCCAAGGACTCCACAAGAGAGACATCTAATATCTCTGCCCCCACATTCTCTTTAATCTTCTCCTCTGGATAACCTCGTCTTTTCAACCTCTCCCTTATTATCTGAGGATTACACCTGAGGACTACAATATAATCTACATCTAATAGGTGACTTATATGCCCATCGAGTATTACAAAATCTCCCTTTAAATCTTTTAAATATCCCCTAAGTTTTTGAAAGTCTACTACATAGGAGTTCATGTATTCATCCTTCTCTATGTAGAGTTTGTTCCTCTTTACAACCTCTGTAAGATCTACATGTTCAACGGAGATGCCCTTCTTCATTAATCTATCTTTAAGATGCTTAGAGATCGTAGATTTTCCCACCCCAGGTGTCCCTGTGATGGCTAATTTTATACTACCACCTTAGTTGTTATTCTTGACATTCTCAATAACTGTCTCAGATCTGTATCTGTCGATGTCTATATCAGAACGGACTATTAAAATTACGTTGTCATCAACTTTCCAGAGGGAGTAATTCAAAGTCTCCATATACTTCTTAAAATCTAAGAATATCTTCTCAAATGCCTCAAGGGAGATCTCCTCATGGTTTATAATGATCACATCATGATCTATTATCTTCTTTAAGGTTTCAAATTCGTGGGGGGATTTCATTCTAACTGTCAATACCTTAGGTAGAATCTTCTGGATAACTACCTTAGTCTCAGTTTTCATATCTTCTTCCTTATTATTTTCCTCATTTATACCCTCTTCATCCAATAGAGGCTCTCTCCTTTTTACCTTTAACTTAGACACTATCTTAGATTCTGGTAGTGGTATCTCTTCATCTCCCTTTATCTCGTAGGCAGATGCCTCCTCACCTACGATAACATACCCATCATCCTTAATTGGAAGTTGTCTTGGTGGTTCATCATTTCCAAAGATAGCTCTCTTTAGTCTTTTTAACATTTCTGCCACCTGATTTATCATTTAACAAAATCACCTGATTTATTGTTAAATATTAATTATTTAAATTATTATAATTATTATAATTTCACCATATTTAAGTTTTTTTAATTTTTAAAAGTAATCCATTACAAGGTATATTCCTAAGAATATAAAAAAAGCCCCAACTATCATCTTGATAGATGGAAGTTCCCTTGTCAAAATGGAGTTGGCAACTATTGTAAAGAAGGGATATATACTGGTAATTACCACGATTTTTGAAGGTGAGGAAAGTTTTAGGGCCTTATAGTATAGATAGGAGGATAAAACACCTGCAAGTGATACTATCCCAAGGAAAATAACAGGTTCAACAGGAAGGGATTTGAGGCCCCCTATGCTCACCTTTCCCGTTAAAATATAGACGAGGGATATTACAACGAAATTCATAGACACTATTAAAAACAGTGCCATTGAGGGATCTATATAATTTAACGCCTTCTTTTCAATAATTGGAAATATCCCCCACATCATCGCTATGATAAGTGCCAAGAGTTCCCCTCTCATAAAAGATCACCCTTATACTTTTATTTCCAGGAGGGTGTAATAACAAAAACATTATTAAAGGTAAGGGTAAAAATAATAAAAAACAGAAATTCTTCAAATATCAAATATAAAATTCTCCCATTTCTCCAGTACTTAGAACATCCAAGGAGAGATGAATACTATATAGGAGATTTCATCCTCCCTTTATTTTTAATATTTTAACATTGAGAAGAACTAGGTTTTTTATTAATCTTAACTATATTAAATATTATTATTAATCCCCGAAGGTGTAACCATGAGTATAAATGCCTTAATAGATGTGGATTACAACCCACATGATAAGTGTATATATCTCTATCTATTAAATGGCCTTATAAAGGATAGGGATTTTAAACCCTACTTCTACGTAGATGCACCTATAGAAGATATTAAAAAATATCTTGAAAAAAACCATAAGGAGTTGCTATACCATATAGAGAAACTTGAAACTACAGAGAGAGTGGTAATAAACAGGGACCTTAAGGGTGGAGATAGGATCATTAAGAAGACTCTTACAAAAGTGGTTGTGAAGTATCCCAAAGATGTGCCAAAACTTAGGGTACTTAGAGAGTTGGGAGAGATATACGAACATGATATCCCCTTTACAAAGAGGTATCTCATAGACAACGACTTAATCCCGATGATGTACTACAGGAATATTGAAGATAGAGAGAGGGAAATAGTAGGCAACGAAATACCGGAATTGAAGGCTGTGGCCTTTGATATGGAGGTGTACTGCGAAGGTAGGGAACCTGTACCAGATAGAGACCCTATACTTATGGTGAGTTTCTACTCCCAGGAGATGAAGAAAGTTCTATCTTACAAACCCTTTGAACATGAGTACTTAGAGTTAGTGGAGAATGAGAGGGAATTGATAAAGAGAGCTGTTGAGATTCTAAAGGATTACAATCTGATATATACCTATAACGGAGATAACTTCGACTTTCCCTACTTAGTGAAGAGGGCCAAGTACTTAGGTGTTAATATTCCCCTGGACATAAGAATCTCGAGAGGAGGAATGTATTTAAGGAGTTATATCCCTGGAAAGATACATATAGATCTTTACCCCATTGTAAGGAGGACGTTAAACCTAAGCAAGTATAAGTTGGAGGATGTATGTTATGAACTCTTTGGAGTGCGTAAGTTGGAGGTTGGGCATAGGAATATATCTAAGTTATGGGAGGAGAAGGATAGAAGCCTCGTTGAGTACTCCTTCCAGGATGCCTATTACACATATCTAGTTGGAGAGTACTTTTTACCTTTGGAGGTGATGTTCTCGAGGATTGTAAATCAGACACCCTTTGAGGTTTGTAGGATGAGTAGTAGCCAGATGGTGGAGTACCTACTACTTAGATACTCCTACAGAAAGAACTTCTTGGCACCTAACAGGCCCTCTGAGGAGGAGTATAAGAGGAGACTTAACGAGTACTACGAGGGGGGATATGTAAAGGAGCCTATTAGAGGTATCCATGAGAACATAGTAAGTATGGACTTCAGATCCCTTTATCCCTCTATAATAATATCTTATAATATAAGTCCTGATACCATAGACTGTGAATGTTGTGAGGGAGAATCTGAGAGAATACATGGACACTGGTTCTGTAGAAGGAGGAGGGGGCTTATACCTGAGGTACTTCATAATTTGATAGAGAGGAGGAAGGAGATAAAGGAGGAGTTAAAGAGGATGGATAGAAACTCATCCCAATACTCTCTCCTAGATTACGAGCAGAGATCCTTAAAGGTACTGGCTAACAGTCACTACGGTTATCTGGCATATCCAAGGGCCAGGTGGTACTCCAAGGAATGTGCCGAGGTAATAACCTACCTAGGTAGGATGTTCATCCAGAAGACTATAGAGGAGGGAGAGAGGTACGGGTTTAAGGTGATATACGCAGATACAGATGGGTTATATGCTACTATGGATGGTGTAAAGAGTAAAGAGGAGTTGTTGGAGAGAACCTACGAGTTTTTAAGAGAGATGAATAAAAAACTTCCAAAGGATATGGAGTTGGAATTTGAGGGATACTATAGAAGGGGATTATTCGTTACAAAGAAGAAATACGCCCTCATCGATGAGAACAACAAGATAATAATAAAGGGGTTGGAACTTGTAAGGAGGGATTGGTCCAACATAGCCAAGAAGACACAGAGGGAGGTACTGAAGGCATTACTGGAGAAGGGAGATATTAAAATGGCGAAGGATATCGTCATCAACACAATCGAGGATCTGAGAAAGGGTAGAGTGAATAAGGAGGATCTTGTTATATATACACAGATCACAAAAGATATATCTCAGTACAAAACAACCGCCCCCCATGTTGAAGTTGCTAAAAAGATCTTGAGGAATGGAGGTAGGCTGAAGGTGGGGGATGTAATTGGTTATATCATTACCAGTGGTAGTAAGCCTATAAGTGAGAGGGCAGAGTTGCCAGAAGATGCAGAGGACTACGATGTAAATTACTACATAGATAACCAGGTCCTCCCACCTGTAATACGAATAATGGAGGCTTTAGGAATATCCAAGGAGGAACTTAAAAGTGAAAGTAGGCAGAGTACGTTACAGGATTTTTTTAGGATTGACTGATCTGTTAGAATAATCATAAGGATATAGAATATAGATCAAATAAATAAGTGGAACTATGAACCTCTTTGTATATGGAGAGTTAATGAAAGATAACGTTCTACTTAGGTTGATAAACAGAATACCAGAAAAGAAGAAAGGAAAGATAAAGGGGTATGAGAAGTTTTTTGATTATTCTATAGGTTATTACGGTGTTAGGAGGAGAGAAGGATCTGAAGTCTCTGGTATTATACTGCTAGATATAACTGAAGAGGAGTTGAAGGTTTTTGATTACTTCGAGGATGAAGGAGAGTACTACCACAGGGTGAAAACTAAGGCTTACGATGAAAATGGGAAGGAGTACGAGGTATTTCTCTACGTTAGGGATTTATAGAAAAACAATATAAATAAATATTAAAATAATGATAATAATTAATAAAATAAAAAGAGTAAATTCATCTTCTTCACTTATTATAACGGATTTTTATTATTATATAATTACCACGATAGTTAAACAGATTTTGCCAAGACTATCACTATTTTTAAAGCCTATCTATAATTTAAAACCTTATTTTTACCTTTACACTACAAAATTAGTGATAGTATGTATAACTGGGGTATCAATAGGGAGATTATAGAATCCATATACAGAGAGGGCCATCCTATAGCCCAGTATGGGTTATATATGAAGAAGGCAAAACCATACAAAGTATTTAAAATACCTGTTGACTGTGGATTGGCATGTCCAAATAAAGATGGTACATTGGATACTGAGGGTTGTATATTCTGTCCAAAGATGGGTAGGCCTATAGGTGTAAAGTACTGTGACAGTAAGTACTCTTTAAGGTATCAAATTGAAAAACAGATGGAGAATCAAAAAAAGAAAGGAATAGAAAAGTTCTATATCTACTTCTATCCTGGAACAAATACCTACGGAGATCCTGAGAGGTTAAAGGAGTTGTGGGACTTTGCCCTATCTTATCCAGATGTAATAGGGCTTTCCTTAGGTACCAGGCCAGACTGTCTAAGTAAGGAGGTTCTAGATATCTTGGAGGACTATGTAAAAAAGGGATACGAGATCTGGATAGATTTAGGTATTCAGAGTTTCCATCAAAAAACCTTGGATCTTATAAATAGAAAACATAGAGTATCCCATATTATAAAGGCTATATTGGAGTGTAAAAGAAGAAATATTCTCGTATGTGGGCATGTGATACTTGGATTGCCCAATGAAACCTGGGAGGAGATGATGGATACTGCAGAGTCCCTATCTAGGTTGGGAATAGACGCCCTTAAGATATATCCCCTAGTTGTAGTTAAAGGTACAAAGTTGGAGAAGATGTACTGGAGGGGGGAGTACAGAACCTTAGATAGAAAACAGTATATAAAAATCCTATGTGATTTCTTGGAGCATACCTCTCCCTATGTACTTATACAGAGGGTTTCAAAGGATAAGGTACCTGAGGAGATAAAGGTATCTCCAGAGTGGAAGTTAAGTAGGTTGGCTATACTTAATGACGCTATCAAGGAGTTTAAAAGGAGAGGTACTAGACAGGGCATATACTATCAGGGATAGTATGAGATACGAGGTAGTAATCACCTGTGCCTTAGATGGGAGATACAACAGGGCTCCTATAGGGATATATTTTAAAGATAATTGGGTTAAACTTCACCTCTATGAGGGATCTCATACCTACGATATACTAAAGAGAGAGGATTACTTTGTAGTGAATATCACTTCTCCCTACCTTATAGCCCAGTCTGTATACGACGATAAGGGGGATTACAGTACTATAGAGTATAGTGATATTATTCTCCCCTACCTTTCCGATGCCTATAAGATATACGTTGTAAAAATTGTTAAAAGGAGACTTGTAGATCTCAGGGATGAGTATGGGGATTCAAAACTGATGGTGATCCAGGGAAGGATTCTCCTGGAGAGGGATATAAACAATCCTCCCTTAATGCCTTACTCCAGGGCAGATGGCCTCATTGTGGAGATGGCTGTACTCTACTCCCGGCTAAATATTGTCGATAGGGAGAAAAGGGAGGAGATGGTTAAGAGGATGGAGGAGTACTTTAAGATCATTAAGAAGGTTGGAGATGAGAGGTATATTCGACTGGGGGAGAAGTTCCTTAAGAGTAAGAGCCCAACAATCCTTTAGGAGAAGGATTAACAGAGCTCCATCCTATTTTTTAGTATTTAGGACATCTTAGAAAGAATAATTATAGAATTTTCACCTGAAGGAGAAATTATAGTCTTCAATTTTACTGTTTGCTCGTCTGTAGATATATGCTAATAATATCACTGAGGATTGCAGAGGATGTCTCTATACTTCCAGCACCCCTTCCAACAACTATAACCTCCTTGGCTAAGTCTGTGTATAACTTGGCAACGTTTAAGGATCCCTTAACATTGAGAGGGTCGTCTAAAGGTATCAACTTAGGACATACCTCTAACTTATTTTTCTTTACCTCTCCGATGAGTTTTATAGTGTATCCCCCTTTATTCGCCATTGTAAGTGCCTCGGGGGTTATCCTCGTAATCCCCTCAATTTTCACATCCCTTATAGTAACATCCATATTCATAATGGAGTTTGCAAGGATCACTATCTTTGCAGCGGTGTCGAGGCCACTGATATCCTGGTAGGGATTTGTCTCTGCAATACCTAACTCCTGTGCCTCCTTAAGTACAGTGTCGAAGTCTAACTTCTCCCTCTCCATCTTTGTGAGGATGTAGTTGGCAG
>DQVU01000124.1 GCA_015661585.1 Methanothermococcus okinawensis
GTTTAACCTCTTCCTGCGGAGACTTGGGTCGCCCTTAGGAGGGCTGAGGTCGATGATTTGCTCCCGAGGAACCTAGAGGGAAGTTGAGACTGATGGAGCTCAATTCGGTGAGTGGATTTAAAGGGTAGGACATTTAACCATATACTCGCCTAAAACTTCACGAGAGACAGATCCCTTAATTTCCAATTGATCTTCATATTAGGTTATTTTTTTAATCTTTCTATAGAGCAAATTACTTAACCTAACAATATCCTCAACCCCTAATTTAAATACCCGTTCCTTTATGTTGAAGTCTAAACTATCTATTATCTCCTTCAACTTCCTCTCTTCTAAACTTATCTCATGGGCCGAATCAAGTAATGCCCTCTTTACAGTTTTGTTCTTATGTTGGAATAGAGCCCTAAGTAAATTCTCGAAGAACTGGGGATCCTCCAAAGGAAGAATATCTTCAGGTTTCTTTTTTGTTATCTTCACAACTGCAGAGTACACCTTAGGTCTTGGGAAGAAGGCCTGGGGAGGTACCTTACATACAAACTCCACATCTGCGTAGTACTGTATAGCTACACTTAATCTCCCATAATCCTCAGTGCCCTTCTTAGCCATCATCCTCCTGGCAAATTCATACTGATACATAAGGACAGCCACGTCAAAGTCATACCTTAGAAGTTTAAAGGTTATAGGAGAGGATATCTGATAGGGCAAATTTGCCACAACCTTGTTAAAATCTAAGGTATTAAAATCCACCTTCAGAGCATCTCCCCATATAACCTCGACATTCTCGTACTTAGAGGTTATCTCCCTTGCAAAGGGCTCTAACCTTCTATCTAGCTCGATGACATACACCTTTTTAGATCTCTCCGCTAACTCTCTTGTTAGTATTCCCTTTCCAAGCCCTATCTCCAGTACCCTATCCTCCCTATTTACCTGGGCAGCATCTACAACCTTTTTTACTATATTTATATCCCTTAAAAAGCACTGTCCTAACTTCTTACTGTATTTCATGGTATCACAGGTGTGTTGTCAGATACATCATATAAATCTTATAAGAATCTCCAAATAAAAATAATAATAATTTAAAAGGAATAATTAGAGTAAAAAATAGTAAAAGATTAGTAGATAAAAAGAGACTGAAAACTATTAAGAAAAAAGATTATCAGAGATCCTGCCATAGTTCCCAATATACAATGTAGTTCGGAGATAGGAACTTATTTTATTTTTTGACTGTATTTTTAATTTTTTATTTTTTGTTTTTAATTTTTTGTTCATGACTATGTTATTTTTTATAATATATATTAATTATTATGATTTTTATTTATTTCTACAACTACTGAGAAAATAAGTCTTTATATAAAATATAAAATAGGTGATACCGTGGTAGGAGTATCTATCATAGGAGGATCTGGATACACAGGGAGAGAACTGTTGAGGATTCTCTCCAACCATCCAAAGGTAGAGATAGAGTGTGTAACCTCCAGGAAGTTAGATGGAGTACCTGTAACTAAGATACATAAAAACCTAAAGGGTATGGAACTTTTAGAGAATTTAACATTTAAAAACATCCCACCTGAGGATATAGATTCAGATATTGTATTCTGTGCCACACCCCATGGAGTATCTATGGAGATAGTGCCAACTCTCTACGAGAAGGACATAAGAATTATAGATCTCAGTGGAGATTACAGGTTTGAGGATATAGAGATTTATGAAAAATGGTACGGTATAAAACATACTGGAAAACTTGATGCAGTCTACGGCCTACCTGAAATCCATCGGGAGTCTATAAAGAGGGCAAAACTTGTTGCGAATCCTGGATGTTTCCCAACAGGAGCTATTCTACTCTTGGCACCCTTGATTAAAGAGGATGTTGTTGAGGAGAGGATCGTTATAGATTCCAAGACTGGAGTAAGTGGAGCGGGAATAACTCCTACAGACACCACCCACTTCCCCAACATAAATGAGAATGTTATACCCTACAAAATTACCTCCCACAGACATACACCAGAGATTGAGAAGGAGTTGAAAAAGTTATCAAATAGAGATATAAAGGTATTCTTCACACCCCATTTAGTGCCTATTACAAGGGGGATACTTACAACGGCCCATGTATTCCTACGTGAGGAGGTAGATAAAGGGGGATTGATAGAGATATACAGAAAGTTCTACAGGAGAGAACCCTTTATAAGGATATTTGAGGAAGACATACCCTCCCTAACTGGGGTTAGAGGTACTAACTTCTGTGATATTGCCCTCGAGGTGGATAGAAATAAAAGGGTGGTTTTAGTCTCCGCAATCGACAACCTTGTAAAGGGAGCCAGTGGGCAAGGAGTACAGAATATGAATATAATGATGGGATTTGATGAGAGGGAGGGTTTATGGTTTGGGGGCTTAGCGCCTTAATTTTCATTAAAAAATAATAATAATTAATAATAATTAAAAATCAAAAAATAAAATAATCTTAAACTTAAAAATTCTGATTAAAAATTATTATAATAACAAAATCTTCAAAATGAGAAATAGATAGTATCCTACTTCCTTATTATTTTATTATTTCTGAGTAGGATTTTTAAATTTTTTATTATTTTTATATTTTTATATTTAATGGAAAAAACTGAGGTTTAAGATCTGACTATAAGTAAGACAGGGGGAAGAATGATACTACATCCCAGGCCTTCACCAATAGCTGCATCCATGTATCAGTTAAGGGACGTAGGAGCAGATGCCATAATACTTCATGGTCCAAGTGGATGTTCCTTCAGAACTGCCAGGCTGTTGGAGTTAGATGGTGTTAGGGTATTTACAACTGGGATGGACGAGAACGACTTCATATTTGGAGGTGGTGAGAAGTTAGAGCGTACTGTAAAATATGTTATAGATTATCTCAAGAGGTATAAGAAAAAGGAGAAGTATATCATAGGTATAGTTGGTACCTGTCCCAGTATGATAATTGGGGAGGATCTATATTTACCCTGTAAGAGGTACTCCGATGACAGTGTTATCATTGTCCCTGTGGAGGTACACAGTGGAATGGGAGACAACACCATAGGAGCTATAAAAGCTATGGAGGCCTGCCTACGTGCAGGTTTGATAGATGAGAAAGAGTTCGAAAGACAGAAATATATCTTACAAAAGGCTACAGAGGTGGAGAGAAAGAGGGGAATGGCTAAAAATAAATACTTAAAACCTACCTACGAGGACGATCTGGAAGAGGTTATAGAGGTTTTTAAAAATTTAAAGGAGGGTGTAAGGGTAGTCTGTGTGCTAAATGCCAAGAAGGAGACTGGATATCTCTTCGCCCATCCCCTTATAGAGATCAACAGATATATGAGGAGGAAAGGGATAGAGGTAATAAACATAACTAACTTAGATCCAAATGTAGGTCTTAAAAAGATAAGGGAGGACGCTAAGAATATACTTAGAGAGTACAAGAAAAGGAAGATAGATATAAATTACATTACAGGAGGTTTAGATGAGTACCCTATAACTGGAGAGAGGGTTGTAGATATACTGAAGGAGGTTGGAGGAGATTTAGTGGTAGTCTCTGGGGTGCCCCATGCAGTGCCAATTGAAGAGGTAAGTAAAGATAGAATAACTGTAGGCATAAGCGACGGTCCCAGGCTGTATTACCCGATAAAAGAGATGTATCACTACAGTGTAATTGAGTTAGATGCCCATGCAAAGGTATTAGGTAGGAGAACCTTAGTAAAGTCCAGGTTTGGAGAGGTACTGAGATGTATCGATTGGTAGTAAATTTTTAATTATATATTATCGTAAATTATAAATTATAATCATAGAATAAAATGTTACTAAAAAAGAATTCCTTTCGGTGAATACCATGAAAGGGAAATGTACAACCTACTTTATCATCCTATCCTTAATAGCACTAACATTAATCCCCACGTCATTTGGACTTCAAATGGGAGATATTAACCA
>DQVU01000240.1 GCA_015661585.1 Methanothermococcus okinawensis
AGTATTAAAAAAATGATAGAGAGGTCAAAATTCCCTTTGAAGTACATGTAAACAGCCGCTCCCACTAAGATAAGACTGCCGATCCAACTGTACTTAAAAACTTCCCTGAGGGCCCTGAAGTAAGTACCTTCATATCCCCTTGCTACAGACTGAATTATTGCAAAACTCATACCAGGGAGAGCAAATGCCCCTGCAATTCCTAAGATAGAAATTACAAAACTGTATTCTCCAAATGATTCCCTGGATAAAATATTAGCAAGGACCACACTTAGTATAAACCCTTTTAAAGTACTAAAAAACTGGCCAGAGGATAACCAAAACCCTCCCTTTATAAAGTAGGGCAGATCCAACCCTACCTTCGCGGAGTATCTCTTTGCAAGTAAATACACCCTCTCCTTCAACTTCTCCATCATCCTATCCCTTAACTAAATCCCTCAAAATCTCCTTGTACCTCTCCACCGATACCCTCCAGTTAAAGTTCTCCTCTATAAACCTCCTAGCCTCCTTACCACATTGAACCATCAACTCCCTATTCTCAATAAACTCCATTACACCCCTACATATCTCCTCTGGACTGTTATCCATTAAAAGTATCCCAGTTTTCCTATCAACTACTACCTCATCTCCCCCCTCGTAGGGACTGGCAACAACAGGTTTCCCACAGCACATTGCCTGAAGTAGAGATGTAGAGAGACCCCCACCCCTATAAGATGGATGGATGTATATATCACAACTTTTAACTATCCCTATAGCCTCCTTAAAATCTCTTTTTCCAGTGAAGTATATCCCTTTATTAAGATACTTCCCTGACAACTCTTTAAGATACTCTAGATCCTCCCCGTATCCAACTATTATTAGTACAGTCCTATCCCTTATCTTCTTAGGAAGTAGTTTATATCCTTTAATTAAATTATCCACCCCCTTCCACCTGTACAACCTACCAACAAAACACAGTTTTATCTTATCCTTAAATTTCTCCTTTATTTCTTTGTCCTCAGGTATGTTATCTATATATTCTATTTCTATACCTCGATATATCACTGGAATATTAGGATCATCTAAAAAATTCTCCAAGATAAAATCTTTAACAGATTTCGATATAGCTATTACACAGTCAGATTCTCGAAATATCAACTTCCCTATAGTTTTATCGTATATATAGGCTATCTTGTTCGTCAATCTGCTACTTACATTAACAAAGGCACTGCCATGCTCTACATGAATAACTTTTATCTTTGATAGCCTAAGTTTTGCAAAGAGAAAACCTAACAGTGTATTTGAGAAGAACCTTGTCCTCGTCATCACAACATCGAAATTTATTTTATATAGACTGAAAAACATTTTCCAAAACTTGATACTTAATATATTGGGAACAGGATAATTTGGAATTATCTCAAAGGCAGGATACCTGTATACCTTAACATTGTTGTATCTAACTTCAAATTCTTTATACTTTGGAATATTGGGGACAAAGATATAAATGTTAAACTCCTTATCTTCAGATAAGTATTTAACAAATTCATCAACGTGGGTTTCTAGCCCTCCAATATGGGGTACATAATACCCTGGAAAGATGATAATGTTGAAGATCATGATTCCCCTGAGCACTATCATTTTCTTCCCCAGTCATCATCTATTCTAACGATGTCATCTTCCCCTAGGTACTCACCTATCTGAACCTCGATAACCTCCAAAGGTATCAAACCAGGGTTCTCCAACCTATGTTTCAAACCACTTTTAACGAAGGTACTCTCCCCGTTTCTAAGATAGTACTCCTTACCCTCTATTACAACCTTTGCCATCCCTTTAACCACTATCCAGTGCTCACTTCTGTGATGGTGAAGTTGATAACTTAGTTTTTTCCCAGGAAGTACCTTTATCTTCTTTATCTTGTAGAACAGCCCCTCTTCTAACACAGTATAGAATCCCCATGGTCTATATATCGTCTTGTGGTAGAGTGCCCTCTCGTCATTTTTCTCCTTTAATTTCTTGAATATCTCCTTTATCTTTTGGGAACTCTCTCTCTTACATATCATAAGGGCATCCCTAGTATCCACTACTATAAGATTATTTACATCTATTAGAGAGACTAACTTGTTATCATCAGTTTTTACAAGGTTGTTTTTTGAGTTTAACACCATCCCCTCACTGAATATAATATTTCCATTTTTATCTCCTCCAAACTCATCGAAGAAGGCATCAAAACTACCTAAGTCGTTCCATCTGATATTTAGTGGGATAACACCTACCTTATCTGACTTCTCCATAATACCGTAATCTATAGATATGTCTGGAACCTTGGAGTATATCTCTTTGATATTTTTTAGTCTAAAAGAATCATACACCTGAGGGCAGTGTCTCTTTAGCTCCTCCTCAAATAGATCTATACTGAAGAGAAACATCCCACTGTTCCAGAGGTATCCACTCTTTATATACTTTTTCGCAGTCTCTAAATCCGGCTTTTCTTTAAACTCCTCTACGAGATATCCAACATCCTTCAGTTTTTTCTTCGAAGGTTTTATATAACCATAGCCAGTATGGGGCTTTGTAGGAGTTATACCAAAGGTTATAAGATGATCCTCTGCTATTTCTAACCCTTTTTTTATAGTGTCAATAATTTTTTTTTCGTCCTCTTTCTTTATTAGATGATCAGATGGGAATACTCCAACTATGGAGTTGTCCCCATCTTTCTCTTTTATACTCTTTACTCCGTAGTATATAGCGGGGAGGGTGTTTTTACCTTTAGGTTCAAGGAGTATATTCTCCTCCTTGAAATCACTGTATCCCAGTTCCTCAATCTGTCCCATGACATGGAATTTATGTAATTCGTTTGTAACTATG
>DQVU01000071.1 GCA_015661585.1 Methanothermococcus okinawensis
AAAGGGCGACTCCAGCAGTCATAAGCCCTGAGGCGTATCTCCAGAGACTGTAGTTCTGTCTCCTATTTGCCCTCCCTAAGAAGAGATCTGCCTTTGATAGATAATCATAGGCTGTGGCAACCTCCTTCATCTTCTTGTACTCCCTTGGAATGTTTTCAGCCAACCATTCCTCTAAGGTTTCAAGGTCCTCCTTCAAATCCCAGAGTGCAAGTAGTGCGATGTTGTAATGGGTAGTCTTCAGTATCATCCTTATGGCGTCGAAGATGGTCTTTTCAACGTTTCTACTATCTAACTTCTTGGCATCCTCTAAACTTAAACTACCTCCAAGTGCCAAAGATTCCAGGTCGTTAATTGCAGCCCTGAGATCTCCCTCTGCATGTTTCGCTATAACCTTAAGGGTTTCCTCATCTACATCTAAACCTTCAGTACGTGCTATCTTTTTTAAGACGGAGAGAATCACAGTTGTAGGTATTGGTCCTAAGTTGATAACTTTACAACTCTCCCTGAGAGGTTTAAGGGATGGTTTGTAGATATCGTTTGCAGTTAGTATCAATGGGTTTTTTGCAACCTTTACTATATTCAGTATCTCTTTTAAACCACCTTTGTCACTACTTCCAGATATACCATCTACCTCATCTAGTACTACAAGTATCCTCCTACCGAAGATGGACTTGGATCCTGAGGCACTTCCTACTATACTTCTGATAACTTCAGCACTCCTGTTATCACTTGCATTCAACTCTATTACATCGAAGTTGTAATCCCTTCCAAGAGCCTTAGCCATTGTTGTTTTACCACATCCTGGAGGGCCGGCAAGGAGGACAGGTTTTCTCTCTCTACCACTGATGAAATCCTCTATCCATCTTTTCAACTCCTCTTTAGCCACCTTGTTACCAACCACCTCATCTAAGGTTTTCGGCCTGTACTTCTCAACCCAGTTCATGTAATCACCAAAAGATTATTTAAAAAGATAAAAAATAGGAATAAATAGAAGAATAAGAAATCTCTAACCCTAACAATTAAATCCTTCTCCTTACCGAGTGTTATATACTATATCAATAACTAAGTTATCTGTAAAAATTTCCATTAATTAAGTATGTTTTATACCAACAGGAATTTTACTTTATCCTTCCAGTACTCAAGAATATCTTTTTTAATTTACTTATTTTATATTAATTTTTATTATTGGAATTTTTTATAATTTTTTAATTGAATAAAAAAAATAATGAGGAAAAATAAAAAGGTTGAAAAAAATAAGTAGGGACATTACCAGAAGGTGATAGTGAGATTTTTACTCTTCTTACCTATTTACTCCTTTAGATGTTTAAATAACTATCTCAAACTTTGATATAAATAATTTTGTTTAAGACTATATTAACTGGTAACTAAGTATATCTATTACCCTATAGTATTTTGTTGTTGCTCTGAGAATCTCAATAAAAATTAAAAACATTAAAAATTAAAAACATCAAGTGATACCATGTGTGGTATATTTGGGGCTTACTCTTTCTCAGGAGAGGATATAGTTAAAAAGATATACTACGGCCTCTACGCATTACAACATAGGGGACAGGAAGGTGCAGGGATTGCTGTAAGTAATGGAAAGAGTATTTACAGTTATAAGGGCCTTGGATTAGTTTCCGAGGTGTTCAGTAAAGAGGTGATAAACTCCCTAAGGGGACAGGTGGGTATAGGTCATGTTAGATATTCCACTACAGGAGGTACCTTCGTGGAAAACTGCCAGCCCTTCATCGTAAATAGTACCCTTGGTAATTTAGCAATAGCTCATAATGGAGATATCCTGAACTCCCATATCTTAAGGGAGGAGTTGGAGAAACATGGGCATATATTCACATCCTCAACAGACTCTGAAGTTATAGCCCACCTACTTGTAAAGGAATTATTGAGGACAGGAGATATTATCCGATCTATAGAAGAGGTTTCAAAAAAGATCGTAGGTGCCTACTCCCTTGTTATCCTCTACAATAATAGCCTTATTGCTGTAAGAGATCCCTACGGTTTTAAACCTCTCTGTATAGGGAGAGATGAGAGGGACAACTACTATATCTCCTCTGAAAGTTGTGGTTTGGATGTTATAAATGGGGAATTTATAAGAGATATATCTCCAGGAGAGGTTGTAATAATAAACAGAAATGGTATTGAAACCTACAGGATAGGAGAGGATCCAGGAGGATCCACATGTATGTTTGAGTACGTCTATTTCGCCAGACCAGATTCTATAATAGATGGTATAAGTGTTTATAACGTTAGGAGGAGATTGGGAAAGATACTTGCCAAAGAGGAACCCTGTGAGGGAGATATTGTATCTCCTGTCCCAGACTCTGGAGTAACCTCTGCTATAGGCTACTCTGAGGAGTTAGGCATTCCTTACTACGAGGCACTGATAAAGAACAGGTATGTAGGTAGAACTTTTATCCTTCCATCTCAGGAGGAGAGAGATCTCGCTGTGAGGTTGAAGTTGAACCCTGTAAAATCTATAATAGAAGGTAAAAGGGTGATATTGATCGATGACAGCATAGTAAGAGGTACAACCTCTAAGAGGATAGTCAATATAGTGAGAAAGGCTGGAGCAAAAGAGGTACATCTTAGGGTAGGCTCTCCAAGGATCATCTCCCCCTGCTACTATGGTATAGATATGCCAACTAAGGAGGAGTTAATTGCCAGTTCCAAGTCCCTCGAGGAGATAAGGAGATATATAAATGTAGATTCCTTGGGTTATCTCAGTGTCCAGGGACTGATAAAAGGTATAGGAAGGGAGGATCTCTGTTTAGCATGTGTCACAGGAGAGTATCCAACTGATGTATCCTGTAAGTTTTGTTGCAGATAAAAAATCTGTTAATTCTGTAGTCATTTTAAACTAAATCCAAAAATAATTATAATACTCCAGTTCCTATTAAAAAATCTTATGAAAAATTGAATTATTAATTATTATATTATTATAATTATTATAATAATAAGATTAAAAAATAATGAAGAAGTTGTTTGAAAAATAAAAAAATTCTATCTACCTCGAATATTAAATATATCTCCCTCTACATGTGTTAAATAGAAACTTATCAACGAAGAAGAATCTACATTTCCAAGTACTCAAGAACATTCTGGAAAAGATAAATATTGAGAGAAGTTTTTTTATTTCTTTTGTTTTATTCTTACTACAAAAAATTTAAAACTCCCTCTTTGCAATGTATCGGATTATCCTTGCAAATGCAGGCCTCGTAATAAATACTCCTATAAGTACTCCAATTATTGTAGTGATTGCAAACCCTTTTAACATCCCTATACTCATAACAAAGAGTGGGAGCATTGCTGCTATTGTCGTCCCTGCAGCTGCGAATATTATAAAGAACGCCCTCTTAATGCTACTTTTAATCTTTTTTGATCCCTTAGATAAGGTTTCATCGGTAATGACGATCTGATCATCCACCCCCGTACCTACAGAGGCTATAATTCCTGCAATAGATGCTAAATCTAGTCTCCAATTTATCAGGGATGCCACTCCAAGTATAATTAAAATCTCAGAGGCACAGGTAATAAGTATGGGAATTACAATTGAAGGTTTTTTATATCTAATTGCTATAACAGCACCTACAGCGAGGAATGCAAAGAAACCTGCTATTAACGCTCCCTTTATAAACTCTTCTCCCAACGTTGGAGATATGGTATTTATATATTCTATTTCCAATTTTACTGGAAGAGAACCTGACTTAAGTGCAGTATAGATAGTCCAAGCCTCATCTATATCCTCCTTAGTGGGATTGCTTCCTGCCACTGTAATTATCTGATCCTTATGAGGCCTTCCATCTGCTAAACTTGGAGATAGTACTGGAGCACTTATCAACTTACCGTCCATGTAGAGTTCTACTCTATGGCCACCTTTCCCATAGGCCACCTTTGCAAACTTCCTCGCCCCCTCTTCCGTCAATTTAAGTACTACCCCATAACCATTTGGTGTTAACTTGGGCTCCTCTACATACTCTATATCCCTCCCAGTGTAGGCAGTTATATTGTCGATCTTTGCTACAAATACTCCCTGTTGGGTTAATATTTTCTTTATCCTCTCCACATCTGCATCCTTTGGGATCTCAACTACAACCTCGTTGTTGCCCCTGGAGTATACAGTAATATCACTTAAACCGTAGATATTGAGCCTACTTCTAAGTACCTCGGTAATCACAGTCATATTCTCCTGGGATACTACTTCACTGGTTTTCAGTACTATAACAGTACCCCCACTTAGATCTACTCCAAAGGATACACCCTTAAAGGAAATTATCAGTATTGAGAGCACTACAGACACAACTAGTATCAATATCTTACTTTCTTTCAGTATATCCATCCTTATCCCTCAAATTGAAGTTATTCTCCCTTCCTGTACTCCAAGAGGTAGTACTTTAATATACCAACGTTTGTCAGCCAGGTTGTCAGTAGATCTGCAATCAGTCCAAAGAGTATAACTAGAGCTATATCTCTCAATAGGATCGCTGCAGGTGCTAAATAGGTAACCACTAAGTAGAGTACAAGCATGGCCACTATGGTGGTTAAGGACATGGTTATACCAGTTTTCATGGCCCCCCTTATCCTCTCCTCTATATTTCCAACCTTTCTCTTCAACACCCTTGTAGTCAGTAGTATATCTGTATCTACACTGTAGCCTATGAGCATAAGTAGGGCTGCAATTGTCGCTGTAGAGATAGGTATACTAAAGAGACTCATAAAACCTAACGCCATAACTATATCGGACACTGCGGCGAGGATTACTGCCAGGGATGGTACGGGAGATCTAAATACCAGATACACCACAACAGCCATAAATAGAAAGGCGAAGGCGATAGCCTTTAATCCATCGCTCCAGAACCTCTTACTCAATATGGGACTTATCTCCTTCTGGGAATATTTTAGTTCTTCCAAGTTAGATACCTGGAAGAATTCTTTCAACCCATTTAAGATCTCGCCGGTATCTACGTCGCTCCCAGCCCTTATTATAACAAAGGTCCCAGAGGGAGAAAAGGATTTCTTTACCTCAACACCTGGAGGAAGATGTTCCTTTAACTTCCCCACATCTACATCTTTGGGAGCGGTAATTGTTATCTCTACACCTCCACTTACATCTATACTCTCCTTTAACCCATTTGTACATATGATTATCCCTGAGATTAAAGTTAGTATCACAGGAATAAGTGCCAGTACCTTGTAATCCAACTTCATTTAAATACCTCCTTTAATATGATGATAAAAATAAAAAATATAAAAAATATATAAAATTAATTGTAGTTATGAATAAAATAAAAAGAATAACATATTTCAATCAAAGTGATAGTTAAAAATAATAGAGTCATGAACAAAAACAATTATTACTAAAAAATAATAATAAATTTAACTAATAACTAAATAAGGAATATACAAGTAAAATATAACCCTTATTCTCTAGGCCATTTGAGTACTGGAGGAGTTGAATAGGATTTCTCTTTTATCTCTTTTGTTAATTCTTTATTTTATTATTCTTTTAATTACTATCTTAATGGAAACTAGGGTTAAACCTTTAAATTAAACAACTCCTTAGCGTTTATATAAGACACCTTTTTAATAATCTCCTCCTCTACCCCCTCCATCTTCATCTTTAGAACCGTCCTTGGGACAGCTAAAATATCAGAAGGTGCTGAAGAGGAGTCGCTATTTAATAAAAATCTCTCCCCTCCATATTCCTTAACTATCTCCACAGCCTCCCCCGGTGCCAACTTACCAGGTTGTACAGTGAGTCCTATATACATCTCTGTGTCGTATATCATTGGAACTGTCTCCTTATTACAGTGCTCTATTACTATCTTTCTCTCTATATCCTTCTTTAGACCCAAGGAGTTGATAATCTCCAATATAGTTTTTGTAACTTCCTTTTTGTTTCTCCTAGGGGTATGGACAACTGCAGGCAGGTTCAACTCCTGAGCTATCAACAACTGTTTTTCAAAAACCTCTATTTCCTCCTTACTACCCTTCTCTAAGCCTATCTCTCCAACACCTACTACATGTTCATTTTTTAGATACTCCTTTAACATACTGTAATTTACATCTGGTGGTATCATCCTGGGGTGGATACCTAAGCAGAGGAATATCTTTAAACCGTTCTTCTTACCTCTCTCTATTTCACCTTCTATCAATCTATCAAAGTGAGCTCTAAGTACATCCATAGAGTACGGCTTTAAGGGATCGTGGGCCAAGGTAATTACCCCATCTAAGGAAAGTGCCATCCTTTCAAAGTCTTCATAGGGTCTTGTATCTGAGTGGATGTGTGTATCTATCATATTTCTCACCTTAATAACTTTCATTATTTTATTTTTAATATTATTCCTAACGTTTAAATATTTTATAGTTAAAACTTTATAAAGAGAGATTCAGTAAGACAATTCTTTCCCAAAGGTCCATTGATACTATTAATATTTCCAAAGTTAATTAGAAGGAAAGAGAGAACAGAAAGAAATTGTTGAAATTAGAGTACTGGCTATCAAGGTGATTTTAGATGATAGGAGGAAAGATGGAAGATTATCTTGTGAAGATTTATGAGTTGAGTGAAGATAAAGGATATACTAGAATAAAAGAAATCTCGGAGGAGATGAAGGTAAAACCAGCAAGTGTATCGGAAATGATGAGAAAATTATCAAAACTTGGATATATTGAATATAGAAAAAGAATGTTTATAAAATTAACAGAGAAAGGGAAGGAAGTTGCAGAAAGTATCATAGAGAAAAGGAAGTTACTGATAAAATTCCTAATAACTCTAGGGATTCCAAAACATGTTGCAGAAAGGGATGCATGTTTAATTGAGCATGTTCTAAATCCTGAAACTGTAAAGCAGATTAAAAACTTTGTAAAATTCGTTGAGAACTCTCCTAAGGTAAACCCGAAATGGTTGAAACACTTTAAAGAATTCTGTGAGAAAGGAGTACATCCGTGTGATACGGGGGCAAAACAAGAATTATAGTATAAACATTATATTATCTATTAAAAACCCTCACAATTAACAAAAATAAATAATATAAAAAATTAAAAAATAATAAAATAATCTAAGATTTTAAAATACTTAAGAAATAATAAAAATAAAAAAGTAAGAATAGTAGAAAATCCTTTAAAAAATATACCATAAAGTTATAACTAAGGTAAGGTTAAGTACTTATCTTTATATTTTATTGTTATAGCCAAGTACATAGCTTCTTATTGAACTCATCTCCTATATATTTTTTAGAGACTCTCAAGTATGAAAACCTAAAAAATAAAAATTTTATTAAAATTTCTATAAAATAGTTTTGAATATCCTAATTATTTTTTGTAATAATCTTCAGTTCTTCTTAGAATCCTTTCACTCCTTCTCTTATCTATCCTTTTACCCGAAGTTTAACTCGACTTAATAATAAAATTCTTTTCCGGCTATTTCAGATAAATATACGGCCTTCAAATATACCTTTAGACGTTGGTGGACAGCCTATTCTATACTAAGCCATTAAGACATTATGAAGTTCTGCGAAGTAGGATTTAGACAAAGCGTAGAAAAGTTAGATACTTTCTGTTAGGAGAACTCGACCGAAGTATTTGGATCTTAACTTTATTTTTATTTCTTTCTTATGATAACCAACTAGAAATTATTGACGCAACCTTAACTCCAAGAATTAGGAATAAGGCTATTATAAAAGTCTCTAATCCTGCTTTAAAACTTATCTGTTTCATCATCAATGCAGCACCTATATCTGTCAGCACACAAAATCCAAGGGCAGCAATTAAACCATAATGCTTAAAAAGTAAAACCATTGCTATAATTAGTGGAAGAGAAATGATTGTCCCTATAATAGACACATAAATTATATTTGTATGTGTTGCTTTAGTTATAACATTAACCATTCCTGCCATCCTTGGGCACACAATAAACAACGCAAATGCCACAGACACTATTAATAATGACCTCATCTTACCACCTCCAATATAGTTTTTATTTTTCAGGGTAGAGGGTGGAAAAAATTTTGTTGAAGGGTAAAATTTAGAAAATCGTAGTTGGAACTTTACAAAAATGTGACTAGTAACTTCCAACGTCTCATCTCCTGAAAGTTCTTGGGACACCTCTTCTTTTCCTGGCAGCCAGCAAAAAAACTGTTAAAGTTATCAAACCTATCAGGATAATACCTTTAAATCCCTTTGAAATTTATTCTCGCCTCCACATTCCTGCTAAGTTTCACTTCATTCAATCTCATCGAACCTCCTCAAACATATACCTCCATTTATTAGGCTAACCTAATTCTTTTTGTATATTTTTCTCTTTTATATACTTTTCAGCTATAGCCTATCCACTTAACTTAACAAACATCTCCTCAGTATATCATAATATAATAATAACTTATTAAAAGAAATTATTAGAATTATAATATAACTTTCCTAATGTCAGCCTGTTAAGGATTCTATCTATTCTTCATGCTTAAGGTTATTCGTAGAAAATAATATGGGATTTTTACTGGGTTCTTAAACTTCCTTATTAAAGGCATTATGTACTCCCAGCCTCCATAAACCTTACCTTTGAAATAAACTCCAGTAGTATCCAGACAGACTCCAAATATTACTTTCTTCTTGTTTTTCTAATATCTCTACTATACCTATCTATGTAGTTTATAACCTCGGGAAGGAAGGTATCGTTATAAATACCCGAATCAATGATAATCATATCAAATTTCTGGACTTGGAGCATCTTTTGCCTCAGCTATTACAGAATCATAACCTAATCTTTCAGCGATCCATTCGGCAATTACCTTACTTGAGCCATACTTTACACCGTAAACAATTAAAATCTCTATAATTTCCCCTCTTCTAAAATTCTGTTTTATTTTCAATTACTAAAGTGAAATAATCTATTAAGTTCTGACTTAAGTTTTCCATCCAGAACTCACCAGCTAGGGTGAGTTCCAAAAAACCATTTCTTATTTTTATCAATCCAACCCTTTCCCACTGCTCAAGGACGGGGGCAAAGATCTCTTCCAGATTAAAACCATATCGTTTACCAAGATCTCTCAGATCACAGTATCCAAGTTCCATCTGTCCTACAATCTCTCTGAATAAATCGTTATATACTGGCTGTTTAAGACCCATAGCGATAGGTTTATATCCTTTGTCTATTTTCTGATAATATCTTTCTAAGTCCTTCTCTTGGAAAAAGGAATAACCTTTCATATGACCACCGGCACCACATCCAAAGGGGACACAGATACTTCCAGGTAGATGTTGCATAGTGTTGTAGATGTTTCTCTCTCTTGTGTTTCTTGCCCAGTGGCTCTTGGAAAGTCGACGGTATCTTGCACTCTTCATAATCTCTACTCCTAAGGCAAACATATCTGCCTGAGTAGCAATATCTGCCGCTATAATTCTCTTCTCCTCTATAGCCTTCCCAAGGGGGCT
>DQVU01000183.1 GCA_015661585.1 Methanothermococcus okinawensis
AACATTTCAGGTCTTAGTGTTGCTTTAGCATATTCTCCTTCCTTAACTACAATCTCTCCAAAGGTAAATTCCCTACCAAATATCTCTTTAGCTCTCATCTCTGCAGCTTTCTCGACATTCTTAAGAGCCTCAATATATGGACCTCTATTTGCTAGGAATACTTCCTCAGCATCCGCTATCAGATACATAGTTAAATATTTGATTTAATCATATATAAACTTTTTATTAAGATCTATTAAAATATTTATAAATTAATAATATATAAAAACGTTGGTAAAGTTTAAATACTGAAGATTAAGAATATTTATCAAAAAATAGTAAATACGAATAAATAGGAGGGTTTAAAAACATGGGGCGAATTATTAGTGCTTATATCAAGGACAAAGAGCTAATAGAATGGTTATATAAAAAGACAAAAGAACAAAGATTCAGAAATATTAGTCATGCTATAACAGTAGCTCTTAAATTACTAAAGGAAGAGATTGAAAAAGAAGAAAGGCTCCAAAAAGGAATAGATATCTAACTAATAAAAAAATAACTTTTATCTACACTTTAGAAGTCAATTGTTTCTTTGCTACCTACACTTCTCTCAGGTAGTTTAGACCTTACTTTAGATTTAGTCTCCTTTAACTTTTTTTGTGCACTAGAAACCTTGTTCAATGTTTCCTCTATTTTACTAATAGATGTTTTTACTTCCTCTACCTTACTTCTAATATCTTCTATATCAGCTCTTACATCAATCTCAGCTCCTCCTCCACTACTAACTCCTGGAAATGGAGGTAATTGTAAGTTGGGGAGATCTACTCTCTCAGGGAACTTAATAGGAAAGCCTTCAGGTGCTGAACTTTCGATTTGATTCATTATATTTACTAATGTTTTAGTTGGGCCTTGTGGAGGTGTCACACCTGTTGTCTGGGCTAAAGTGTTTTCAAACGTATCCTCCAGAGTTGTTAAACCTCTAATAGCCTGAGATAGCCTTGGTAACTCAGGCATAAAACATCACCACCCCAATACACCTTTCTTGTTTATATTAAATATGTTCTAATACATTAATCAATTTTTTCTTGTTTCCACTCTAACCATCTTCTAAATGCAAATTCAGCAGTCATTGGGAATCTTGGCATTTTTTCAACTAATGGAACTAATAACTCACTATGAATTGTTTCTATTATTGGTGGTATTGGTAACACATGTTCAATATCAGCACCAACATCAAATGGGATCAGCTTTAAAACTCTGGCAGGATCAGGTGGTAATACACCACCCTTAATTTTATCCTTATACCTATTCATTATCTTGTTAATTGTTTTGCTTGGAGATTCCTCTTCTCTTAAAGGATCTCTTCTATATGCCTCAACCATATATTATATTCTTTTAAAAAGACTATTTAAAATTTACTTTAGAATTATTCTAAACTAGTAATTTAATTTAAATATCATAATAAAAAATAATTAATTATAATTTATGGAACTATATCTATATAATTCAAGACTGTTTTAGTATTATCAGCTGGTTGTATCTCTAATGTAAATTCAGTTATTAATCCAAAAAGATAGAATGAAAATTCATTTTCACCCTTACTAATATCTACATTCATCTTAGCTCTTTCTTGATGATACTTACCTTTAGGTCCTCTAACTCTAACTAAAAGTTTCTGGGATTTGTCCGATGTAATTCCTATCGTTACTAAGCATACTGGGGTAGGAAAACTAGTAGATGCTGCAAAGAAATTAGGAATCACTTTACCATCCACTGATGCAAACCTTACTCTTTTATCAATTGGAGCCTTAGCTAAACTAACCCACTTCACTAAAGTTACATAGAATTGTAATCCACCAATATCAGGATCCAGATATGCCCAAGCTAAAATATCTCTATTTGCATATAGAGTTGCTTGACCTCTTCGGACTCTAAATGAGCCTCTTGGCGTCTTAACAACACAGTAGCCCCTCCTTCTT
>DQVU01000033.1 GCA_015661585.1 Methanothermococcus okinawensis
AAAAAGAGTTAAACAGGATTTGTCTCTTCTTCCAGTGTTTAGAACCTCCAGGAAGGGTAATATAGGTAACTATTTATGTGTTTAATTTTTAGATGCCTTACTTTGATGGGAACTAGAGTTAATAAAAATAATAATAAGATAAAAATAATGAAAAAGACAGTTTTAACCCGAATATAAATATATTTCACTCTACTTCTGAATATCGGAGGAGGGGATTCTCTGAATATCTTCTAACTACAACGGTGAGATATTCCTTATATCATGACAGAGTGTTAAGAAAACATCCTGAGAATTATGTATAGTTATATTTTTTAATCACTTCTTTGATGGGATCTAAGGTTATTATAATTGTCTTTTTTATTATATTTTTTGATGGAACCAGGTAAATTATTAATAATATCAAGAATATTCTCAGGGAAAGGGTTCATCAGTTTGTTATTTGGATTTTAAACAACATTAAATATTATTAAGTAACATTAGTTAAATTGTATTGAATAAAGACCTCATATCTTCAAAATGGTTTGTTAAAGCCTGGAGAATTCTTACAAATTATACTTAGTTTTATTAAAGATCTTGGTTCTAATTTTAGTTTCATATCCTTTATCTTATTTTTCAAAGGTTTAATGAATGACTATAGAAACTACAACTGGTGGTGTGTAGTTCTATTCTCATATATTTTTATATTGTGAAAAAACTATTTTTCCATATAAAGGGTTTATTTTTCTCCCAAAAATGTAGAACATTAGAGTATGTTATTTGTTAGCAATCCTTTTAAATATAAATAATTTTTTAACTATTTATTCCTTATATTATTTCCCATAGTATCTTAGTGTTCAGGAAACATCGTAAGATATTCAATGATTTTATCCATTTTTTATTGATTATTTTTCATTGGGATTTTTATTATAATTATTATTTTTATTATTTTTAATCACTACTTTAATGGGAACTAGGGGTTTATTATAATATTAATACCTTTCCTTGTTTAACAAGATTTTAATAATAACCATATTATCTTTTCCCAAAAAAGTTTATCTTTTCGATCAATTCAGTGAAAGCCCTTTTCTCAAATTCCAAAACTTCCTCCTCTGTTAAGGTACCACTTACCTCCCCATCTAAGGTTAGTTTATCCACACCCCTAAGTATCATCCTATCTCTTCCATCCCTGTTAAGTATTTCCTCTGCAACTCTGTCATGAACAAGGGCTAGAGGTGGAAGAAATACTGTATCTTTCAACTTTTTAAGATCAACTGTTTTTAAGTCCTCTGCTGTAATAAGATCTGAGATATCTTTATTTACCTTGACAACATTAACTGGTGTATCTTGGAATATCTCCCTTAGAAAATCGTAGGCTATCCTTCCAGTGATTATAGTGGCTTCAGCCTCTATCTTATCCCTCAATCTTTCAAGTATATCCTCGTGGTAGGTTATTGCAAAAGGTGCCTTTGTTAAAGGATCGTAGAGAGGTGTTCCAGTAATCCTGATCTTATCTCCAAAGTTTTCATGGGCCTCTCTTACAATGTTTTTAAACTCTTCTACGGTATGAGGGGTTATACCTTCTATAATTGGGGCATTTTTTAGTATAAGACCTTGTTCAGTGGTGTTGGCAAATCTCATCAATATGACTCCTTTTGCCCCCCAATCCACCAAATCTGAGAGTGTCCTGTTTAAAACCTCTCTGTCGTTAACCCCTGGAATAACTATTACTGCACAGTGTACCTCACAGTTTTCACAGAAGTACTCAAGACATTTTAGAGATATCCTGGCGTTTCTGTCATTTAACCATTCCCTTCTCATATCTGGATCTGTGGAAAATACAGAGAATGTAACTTCATCTACTCCAGCATCTACAAGGGCTTTTGCAGTATCTAAATCTTTAAAACCTTTTCCAGAGGTATACCCCAAGTGTATCTTTAAACCTATATTACCTATATACTCACAGAGGGGTATGAGATCTGGGTAGAAACTTACATCTCCTCCACCGGTGATATTTACCTTCCTATACCGCTGAAAGAAGAGGGCACTTTGAACCTGCTGTACAACCAGTGGTAGAGGGAGAAAATCCCCGTTAATCTCCCTTACAGAGTATGTACAGTAGTCACAACCTACTTGATATGTGCAGTTCTTACATCCAAAAGGTGTGATATTGTTGCTATCTAACTTCCTAAAGTAGCAGAATCTGCAGAAACCCCCACAGTTTTTACCAGGTTCTCCCTTTAAATCTACCAAAAGTTGGGATTTATCTCTCAGTATATCTTCTTTTTCCTTATTTGTATTCCATATACTCTGAAATTTAGTGAAATCAAAGTTCATGATATCATTTGATATCTTTATAACCATTATTAAATATTTAATATGTTATAATAATAAATATTAATTATATATAAATAATATATAGAAATCAATAAAATAAATATTCTATTCAAATATATTGATATAAATTTTAAGGTTTTAAGAAGATATATATAGTTTTCGGTTTGATCTTAATAGAAAATTTATAATATATTTTCAACTTATAAAAATAGTAAGAATTATTATAAAAAAGTAAAGAGTGATTGCTATGAAGAAGTACAACGACACAATATGTCTATACGATGCAAAGGGAAATCTTGTTGAGGAAAATGTACCATTAGAGGCTGTTAGTCCACTGTACAACCCTGTTATAAAAAAGTTGGTAAAAGATATTAAGAGAACTGTGGCGGTTAATTTGGCAGGGATTGAAAACAGTCTAAGAACTGGCGCCCTTGGAGGAAAGGGTTGTAAAATACCTGGAAGGACCTTAGATCTACCAATCGTAGAAAATGCTGAAACTATTTTAGAAGAGGTTGAAAAGATCCTAAGAGTATCTCCCGATGATGATACTTCTATTAGAGCGATTAACGGTGGTAAGCAGGCAGTTGTCCAGTTACCATCTAGGAGGTTAGAGATAGCGGCAGAGTATTCTGCATCTATACTAAATACAGCAATGGCTTTGAAGGAGGCTATAATTAAAACATTCAACGTAGATATGTTCGATGCATCTTTAGTCCATGCTGCAATACTAGGTAGATACCCTCAGTCAATGGATTACATGGGGGGTAATATAGCATCCCTATTAGGTGCCCCTTCAAATATGGAGGGTCCAGGTTATGCATTGAGGAACATCATGGTAAACCACTACGTGGCAACAACTAGGAAGAATGTAATGAATGCAGTTGCACTGGCATCCATTATAGAACAGACTGCAATGTTCGAGATGGGAGATGCCATAGGATCCTTTGAGAGATTACACCTGTTAGGTCTCGCATATCAGGGGTTGAACGCTGATAACTTAGTTATCGACTTAGTCAAGGCAAATAGGAAAGGTACAGTAGGTACAGTTGTAGCCTCTGTAGTTGAAAGGGCCTTAGAGGATAAAGTAATAGCTGAGGATAAAACCTTAGAATCTGGATATACCTTGTATAAACCATTGGATATTGCCAAGTGGAATGCCTATGCTGCAGCAGGGTTAGTTGTAGCAGTTATTGTAAACTGTGGTGCTGCAAGGGCTGCTCAGAACGTTTCATCAACTATCCTCTACTACAACGATATACTTGAGTACGAGACAGGTCTCCCAGGTGTTGACTTCGGTAGAGCAGAAGGTACTGCAGTAGGGTTCAGTTTCTTCTCCCACTCCATCTACGGTGGAGGAGGTCCTGGAGTATTCTCTGGAAACCACATAGTTACAAGACACAGTAAGGGGTTT
>DQVU01000233.1 GCA_015661585.1 Methanothermococcus okinawensis
CTTTGCCTACCGAACCCCGTCAGGCCCGGAAGGGAGCAGCGGTAGGTAGGACGTCGACGCTCACAGGGGAGCGGAATGGAGTAGGACTTGGGGGCAATGGGTAGGGGAGATCCATGTCCACCCCAAGGAAGCCACACCTTTTTTATTGTCAATAAAAATTCATATATTTAAATGAATAGTTTTTGTTTTATTTTTAATATTTTAATAATAATTAAAAAATGTTAGTAAAATAAAAATAGGTGATGAAGTTGATCTTAGGGATTATCTCAGATACTCACGTATATGACAGGGCAGATAAGGTTCCTGAAAAGGTATTTCAACATTTTTCAGATGTAGATCTAATTATACATTGTGGAGATATAACATCGGAGTGTGTATTAGAGGATTTAAGAGACATCGGTAAAACTGTCGCTGTAAGGGGTAATATGGATTATCTAGATCTTCCAAGGGAGGTGGTGTTGAATATTGAAGGTTTCAATATTGGGGTTATACATGGAGATATTATATATCCAAGGGGAGATATATTGAAGATGAAGTACTACTCCTTGGAGAAAAATTTAGACGTACTGATTTCAGGACATACCCATATACCCCTTATTAAAGAGATCTACATTGAGAAGTTAAATAAAAAGATTCTCCTACTGAATCCAGGAAGTCCTACAGTGCCAAGGGGATTTGGAAAGAGTGTAATGAAGGTTGAAATTGAGGATAACTATATAAATCCAACTTTGATATCTTTAAAATAACGACGATGTGAAAAAATGATTACAATACCAAGGTATATAGTGGTAGATAAGGGTAGAGATGCCTTATATAAAATTCTTTCAAAACTTAACCTGAAAAATCCCTTAGTTGTAGTTGGTAAAAGTACCAAAAAATACGCTCCAGATTTTGAATATATATACTACAGTGATATAAACCTCGAAGATAGAGATATTAAAAATATTACAAAAGGATACGACTCTGTAATAGGGGTAGGTGGTGGGAGATCTATAGATATAGGTAAATATATTGCATACTGTTCAGGGATCCCATTTATATCCATGCCTACTACGGCATCAAACGACGGTATAGCATCACCTGTTGTATCCCTAGGACAACCCTCTATTTTGGTAGACCCCCCAATAGCTGTAGTAGTAGATTTAAATATCATAAGAAAATCCCCTAAGAGACTACTAAGTGCAGGTTTTGGGGATATGATATCTAACATAACAGCTGTGTTAGATTGGAAACTTGCCCATAGAGAGATAGGAGAGAGTTACAGTGAGAGTTCTGCCATCTTCTCAAAAACCATTGCAGAGGAGTTGATGGATTACGTATTAAGAGACACTCATCTATCCCAGTACTCTGAGAAACTGGTAAAGGCTCTCATAGGTAGTGGGATCACCATATCTATAGCAGGTTCCACCAGGCCCGCCTCTGGAAGTGAGCATCTCTTCTCCCATGCCTTAGATTACTTAAAGAGAAAGTACGAGTTAGATGTAGATAGCCTCCATGGGGAGCAGTGTGGGGTAGGTACTATTATCTCCTCCTATCTACACCATAAAGAAGGAAATCTCAACTACGAGGATGTGGAAAATATCAGATTATCTTTGAAAAAAGTTGGAGCACCTACTACAGGGAAGGAATTAGGTTTTGAAGAGGAGATACTCATCGAGGCGCTAACAATAGCCCATACCATTAGGAAAAGATATACAATATTGAGAGAGGGCATCTCTAAGGAGAGAGCTGAGGAGATATTAAAGGAGTGTGAAGTTATATAATTCTTTTATTTTAATTTTAAGATTCCAGTACCTATCAAAGTAGTGATTAAAAAGAATAATAAAAATCCCAATAAAATATAACCAATATTCATACCTCAGAATGTTTTTTGAATACTGAAATAGGATGAAGAAATTTGTTATGATATAAGGGCTATCCACAGTTGTAGTTAGGAGATATTAGGGAGAATTCTCTTCCTCCAACATTCAGGAATCGGTGATATCTTATACTTTCAAAAATTTATATTTCGAGGTAAATAGAGGTTTTTATTTTAAAACCTTTTC
>DQVU01000238.1 GCA_015661585.1 Methanothermococcus okinawensis
AAAAATGGTGGGCCCAGCCGGATTCGAACCGGCGACCCTCGCCTTGTAAGGGCGATGTCATAGCCAGCTAGACCATGGGCCCGAATAAAACAATTACAATACTACTATATAAATATTACGGTTTAATGTATATATATACACTACCATGTTAGGGAAAGTATGGAAGATAGAGCACTTAAAAATTTTTTAAAAGATAGAGAGGAGATAATAAAATACTCTTCAAAGAGGGATGAGAGAAGTGTAGAGAGATTTAAAAAAATGTTGATGGAGATAAAGGAGGAAAAGGGTATAAACATCGTAGCAGATTACACAGAGTATAATCCTCTTCATTTGGGGCATAAGTACTGTTTAAGTAGAGGTAAGGAGAAGGGACTCTTTATAAGTGTGCTCCCTGGACCTATTGAGAGGAGCGGTAGAGGGGTACCCTATTTAGTAGATAGATACATAAGGGCAGAGATGGCTATAAGGGCAGGTGCAGATCTCGTTATCGAAGGGCCTCCTATGGGTATTATGGGCTCTGGACAGTATATGGAGTGTATAGTTAAAATGTTTCATACCATAGGGGTAGATATCATACCTAGGGGGTATATAAGGGACAGTAATATGGAGAAAATAGTAGATCTCATAAATAGAGGGTATCACATCAGTGTAAAGCCTTATAAAATATCCTGTATTGAAACTGGGGAGATCATCTGTGAGAAACTTGAGATAGATAACTACGTAATAGCGTCTTTATCTAATACTATTTATAAACTTAATAAAAAATATAACCTAAACTTCAATCCAAGGTTTCTATTTGTTGAAAGACTTGAGGGTATAAGTGGTAGTAAAATAAGGGAGTGTATATTTAAGGGTAAATTTCAGGAGATAAGGGATATGGTTCCTGAAACTACTTTAGAAGTATTGGAAGAGTACTCGGGGGGAGATATAGGGAGTATTATCCTTAGGAGATTTGAAGATAGGATATTGGAGACTGCCAACGAGTATTCCCTTGAGAGATACATTCCAAAACATATAGCAGAGATTTTAGAGAAAAATAGACCCTATAAAAGTGTGGAAGAGATTAAAGAAACCATACCTCAAGGTTTCTCTAAGCATCTTAAGGAGAGAATCGTCTCCATGTTGGAATGTAGGATAGAAAGGGGTGTTATCTCAGAGTACATTAAGAACTACCCTCCTAAGATAAAAATTTTATCTATAAACGAAGATATTTTATAGGCCCCAGTTCCCATCAAAGCGATAGTTAAAAAATAATAAAAATAATAAGATAAAAATTATGAAGAGGTTTGTTTAAAAAATAAAACCTCCATCTACCCCGAACATAAATTTTTGAAAATATAAACAGATAGATATTACCGATTCCTGGATATTGATAATAATTATTATAATAGAAATAACAATAAAAAGTGTAATAAACTCTTAAGAAAAGATTTGATAGAAATCTTACCCTAATTCCCCAGTATTCAGTGTAATCCAGGGGATAAGAGTTTATTTTATCTTTCACCTATTATATTCTTTATTTTAGTAATGAGATTTCCATTTTCCTTTTTATTTTTAACAGCTATTTTTTGCGGTATTAATTTTCAATATAAATATTAATATTAAGAAATTAATATAGTAGGACCAAAAAATAATAAAAAGTTAATATATGTAACAGTGTATGAATACAGATATCTCCTAGGAGGGGAATACTTTGCAAAAACAGAGGTTCTGCTTAGATACCACTGCCATCACCGATAGTGAAGTGAGAAAATCCTTAAATGCTTCCACAATAACGGAGTCTGCTGAAAAGATACTGGATCTCATAGCAAAATCTAGGATATACTTAGATATATCCTGTCACATACCTTATCCAAGTGTATATGACGAGTTGATAGGTTTCTTAAAGAGGGAGGGGTGTCCAGAGGAGATTATAATAAAGGTAGATACCTGGTTGGTAAAAAAAACTCCAAACAGATACGAGATAAAACTCCCTGCAGAGATACTATACGAGTACATAAGGGATTTAAGGGAGAGGATAAACAAAGGTATGAGACTAAGTGAAAGTGCCATGTATGAAACTGCAGAGGAGATGTACAACCTTACAACAAAGGGAGAGGGGAATAAGAGAGAATTAATAAACTCTGTACTCTCAAAAACTGTTAATACCTTCAGAAACAAGTACAGAAATGCCCTTAGGACAGGAACCCTTGACAGTGCTCCTGACTTAGATGTACTACTTCTAGCAAAGGAGTTGGATGCTGCAGTTGTGGCTAGTGATGAAGGTATTGAAAAATGGGCTCAACGCTTAGGTTTAAGGTTTGTTAAGGCAAAGGATTTCCCATTTATTTTAAGGGAGTATCTGTCAGTTTATAAAAAATAGGATATAAAAAGATTTTGAGTCTTAATTTCCATCAGATGTTATGTTTTTAATAATTAATACCCTGGATTAGAACTAGGTGATAGTGTGGATCTAAAGGAGTTTATAAGTATCTGCCATATGTTATACCAGAGAAAGTACGTCGTGGGTAGTGGAGGTAATGTAAGTATTAGAGTGGAGGACACAGTATATATTACACCTACAGGATCTATACTGGGGTGTCTAAGGGAGAATGATATCTCTATTGTTGATATAGAGGGCAATATCATAAAGGGAAAACCTTCCTCTGAGTTGAAGATGCATTTAGGTATATACAGAAATAGAAAAGATATAAACAGTGTAATACATACCCATTCCCTCTATACTACAGCCCTCTCAGTGCTAGATAAAGAGATAGAGTTGATAACTCCTGAATCTAAAGCTTTCATAAAAAAGATAGGTTATATCCCCTATCTAGAGGCAGGTAGTGAGGAGTTGGCTAAGGAGGTGTCTAAAAGAAAGGAAGATGTAATTATACTTAAAAATCATGGTGTTGTATGTATAGGGAGAAATCTAAGGGAAGCCTATATAAAAACAGAGGTTGTTGAAGAGGTTGCAAAGTTAAACTTTATTACTCATCTTTTACAGTCTCTAAGGCACTGACTATACTCCAGATCTGAGTTCTTGTATGGAGGGGCATATTTGGATCGTCACTGATATCGTCCAGGTACTGTATCGCAGTGGCACTTCTTACGATGTACTCCTCTTTTTCATTTAAGATGGCATCCTTTGCATTCTGTGCTGCGGCCCTTATGTTCCTTGGAACTGTAGTGTCATTTATGATGTTATCCAGCATCTGGGCTATCTGTTTTAACTTCTCCTCTGGACTGAGTTTCTTAGGTTTAAACACCCTCTCACCCCCAGAATTTTTTAAGGGTGATAAAAATAGCGTTTATCCCTGTCCTATCAACTCTGTAATAGGTTTCTCCCCATACTCTACGATCTTTGTATTCACCTGGACGATATCCTCAGAAATTGTATTACCCCTTACACTCTTTCTCTTCCTAACACCCTTCTCCTTTGGCCTGTATCCAGGACCTTTACTTAGTAGTACTCTTTTAACTCCAGTACCAGGAATATCGGGCCTCATTGGGAAACCACACTTGTCAGATCCTCCAGTTATTTTTAACTTGTATCCCTCCAGACCTATGATGGAACCGTCTATAACATCCCCTATTTTTTTACCTATCAATGCAGATGTTTCAACCTCCAACTGGTAGGATTTCCCATCTTTATCTGATACTACAACTTTGAACTTTGGCAAGTTATCACCTTAGTTAATTTTTTAAAATAAGAATTATTACAAGAGATATTAAAAAATAATATTATTTTATAATCTAAAAATGTTTTCAAATGTTTAATCCTTATTATTTTTATACTTTTCCACATTCTTATATCGTAGTTTTTTTATCATAAACATTATATATAAAATTTTTGATATACTAAGGAGGTTATTATGTGTTTCTACTATTAAATAATAAGAACATCAAGTGGGGAAAGTAATAAAGGTGAAGTTTTATCCCTTTAGATGGTTTATTTTCACTAAAGAATAGATCTCACCGTTATCCTCTGAAACCCTGAGTACTGGAAGAAGAGGAGAATCCTGCTAACTCCTCTCCTTAAAGAGGTATGTTAGATCTACCATGTTCCTTTAAAACTCTTCTCCCTAAAGGTGTTTAACCACTACTTAATTCAATTCCCACCAAAGTGATAATTAAAAATATTATTACCCTACTCCTATCAAAGTGATAATATTAAATTTTTTATTGAGATCTTTATTACTTGTTGTTAATTTAAAAAGTTTTTATATGATCTTATTTTTATTATTAACAGTTATTATTTTTATAATAGTTATTTTATTTTTTATCAGGATTTTTAGCGGAACTATGGATTATTATTTTAAATTTCTGATAGAAGAGATTTTATATTACTCTTCATAGTTTTTTATATAAATTTTTATAAAGCATCCAGGTAATCCCTATGTTAGATATCCCAAAATACAAAAGAATTACAGCTAGAAATGTTATATTCGATTTAAACGGTACCTTAGCAGTAGATGGTTATGTAGATAGAGAGGTTTTAAATCTGTTAAAGGAACTAAGTAAGACTTACAGGATAGTTGTCCTAACTGCGGACACCTTTGGGAACGCTAAGAGGATATTTGAAGGACTGGATAATGTAACCTTAGAGGTTATAAGAGATACTGAAGAAAAAACTAAAGTTGCCAAGAGATACACCCCATACATTGGAATAGGTAACGGTAACAACGATATAGGAGTCTTTAAAAATGCAGAATTGAGTATAGCGGTTATAGGAAGGGAAGGATGTAGTGCTAAACTTCTCCTCTCTGCAGATGTTGTAGTATGTAATATAGTAGATGCTATAAACCTACTACTAAAGGAGAAAAGGTTAATAGCAACACTTAGAGGATAGTTAGTAGCAGTCAAACCTTGTAGATAGTGTTATTTCCCCCTTGAGGTTCTCAGTTAGTAGTCTCTTGGCCTCCTCTAAGGGGTAGTTTCCAAGTAGGTACATCATCTTAACTAATGCCACTTCCGGGAGCATATCTTCACAGGATATCACTCCCAATCTTAGAAGTTTTCTGCCATTGGAATACACGTTCATATTTACCCTTCCATTTATACACTGGGAAACCATAGCCACTAAGAGACCGCTGTCTACAGCGTACTTTATGTTGTTGAAGATAGTCTCTGGAGCATGTCCCAAACCAGTACCCTCAAGTAGGATACCTTTATACCCCTTATCTACATAGTAGTTTATTATATCCCCATCTATTCCAGGATATACCTTTATTAGAGCTACCCTCTCCTCCAAGTTGGTGTTTATTTCAACCTTAGGATTTTCCCCCTCTACCTTATTTACCTCCCTTATATACTCTATCTTCCTTGAAGTTGGGTATATTTTTGCAATGGGCATGGTATTTACAGATCTGAAGGCATCTCTTCTGGAGGTGTGGCACTTCCTAACCTTTACACCCTCGTGGAGATATGTGAAGGTATCCCCGCTCTCCCCATGCATGACAACATAAACTCCTTTAATGGGCTCAGTGGCTGCCATCACTGCAGATATAAGGTTCAGAGGGGCGTCTGAGGAAGGTCTATCACTACTCCTCTGGGCTCCTACAAGTACAACAGGTATATTGGTTTCTACCATAAAGGAAAGTGCAGCAGCTGTGTAGTGCATGGTGTCTGTACCATGGGTTACAACGATCCCCTCTGCCCCATTTTCCACCTCTCTTTTTATCTCTTCTGCTATCCTCTTCCAATGGAGAGGGAGGATATTCTCACTGAGTATGTTCATAAGTGGCCTACCTGATATATTTCCAATCTCCAACAACTCTGGAAATGCAAGTATCAAATCCTCTGCAGTAAATGCCGGATGAACCGCTCCAGTGTTGTAATCCACCCTTGAGGCTACAGTACCTCCAGTGGATAGGATGGAGATGTTCTTTAAGTTTCCTCTCTTTTCAAGGGTTACCTCTGGTTTTTTATACTTTGGGGTTTTACCTCCTTCTATTTTTTCTATAGACACTATGCGTCTCTTTGAAATACCTACGTTGTATCCATTTTCCATCTTAATAACTAAGATTTCTTCATCTAAGGAGGGCATGACTATACCTGTATATTGGGTACTCTCTGTTTTTATGGATACTAAATCTCCAACTTGGTAGTTGTCCATTTTTTCACCAGTTTATAAGATATTTTTTATAATATTTTAATAGTAATTATTATTAAAATTATAATCTATATTAAAAAAGATGGGGTATTATGGACACTACAGAGTTTAGAATATTAATGAGAATCTTTGTAGCGTTTGTATTCTTACTAGTTTTATACTTAATATATCCTTTTATCGACGTTATTGCCCTCTCCTGTGCATTTGCATATATGAGTAAACCCATATACGATGGAATTAGAAGATACTTTGGGAAATCTACAGCTGCGCTGATCTGCCTACTTATTTTTATAATCCCAACTGTAGTAGCAGGTATTTTAGTATTGAGAGATCTAGCGGCCTTTATACTTCAGGTAGATATTCAGAGTACTATCAACTCCTTAAACAGTATTTTAAATGAGATATCCAACCAACTAGGTTATAAATTCCATATAAATGAAAGTACTATGGTACAGAATATACTACAGATTTGGACCTATTTAGAACCCCATATAAGAGGATTGGCATTTCAGGTTATGGCTCTTCCAATAGTCTTTATAAAAGTACTTGTAATTATATTTTTAACCTATTATCTTTTAAAAGATGGGGATGTTATCAAGGAGGTGATACTCTCTCATGTTCCAGAGGAGTATTATCAAAAAACAAAATTATTTTTAGATAAATTAAACGAATCTTATAAAAACCTCTTCATAGGTAATGCCCTAACATCCATAGTGATTGGGATTATGGCAGGTATAGGGTACTATATATTAAACGTACCTAATGCATTCCTTTTGGCAGTTTTAACAGGTATATTTGCACTGTTACCTATAGTGGGAGGATGGACTACTTATATACCTTTAGCCCTCTATTACATATTAATAGGAGAGGTGGTGAAAGGTATTGGAATATTTATCTTCGGTTCAGTATTTCTATCTCTCTTACCTGACTTCATAGTAAGGCCTCTTATAGTTAAAAATGAGAGTAACATTCATCCCTCTTTGGTTTTAATAGCCTTCCTAATGGGCCCACTTACCTTAGGTCTTGGAGGTTTTGCCATAGGACCTCTGATTATTGGAGCCTTCGACGCCATCTGTAGAGTAAACCTAGAGGAGAGATCTAAAAATGAAGAGAATGATCAAATAATCTAAATATTTAAGAATTTGGATTATAAAAAATATAAAAAACGTTTTAATGGCGCGGAGGCCGAGATTTGAACTCGGGAAGGGCATAACGCCCAACGGGATTAGCAGTCCCGCGCCGTACCAGGCTGGGCCACCTCCGCACCT
>DQVU01000152.1 GCA_015661585.1 Methanothermococcus okinawensis
TACATCCAACCTAAGTCAAAGACTTAGGTTATCATTCCATTGCATAATATTTACCATAGGTAGAATATTGTATTGTTTTTAGGTTTAGAACGATAGGGATATAAATATTGTGAAACACATAATTGTTATAACAGTATTTAAGGTGAAAAAATGGTTGTGGCCCTGGATATAAACAGTAGAGAGATATTCATTGGCTCCTATGTAAGATATATAAATACAGGAACCGAGGGTATTGTGAGAGATGTATTAGAGAAGGAGGGGAAGATTTGGGTACTATTGGATAACAATCTCATGTATAGACCTGAAAAATTAGAAGTTATTGAACATAAAAGAAAGAAGGATAGAATAGTCAAAGAGAAAATAGAAGATATCCTTGAGAAAGAGGATATAAAGGATATAGAATCAAATATAGACGCCTGTGGTGCTGGATAGGATATTAAAGGTAAAAGAATAATTAGGAACATCCAATAAGGATAAATTTATCTCTTTTTATTTGTTTATTATTTTAATTAATGGTAAAAATTCCCTATAATTGATTGTTAAACTTAATATGAATAAATACAGATAAAAAGTAAAATCTCGCCATTATCTCTTGGAATGCCCCTAAGCACTAGGAAGCAAGGTAGGATTTCTGTTAACTCTTTTTCTTAGGTATTTTTTTGTTCTTTTTATCATTAATTTTATTGTTTTATTTTTTCAATTATTCATTATTTTATTATTTATAAGAGTTTAAATATAGTTTAAATTGTTATATATTATGAATTAAAAATAATATAACAGTAATATCGGTGAGGTTATGGTAAATTCGGAGATAGAGAGAATAAAGAGAGTTAGGAAAATAATAACAAGTATTATAGAAAAAAAAGGTAGGGACCACCTATACGATCTTACAGGTATCGGTGGAGGATTTAAGTTGAAGAAAACTGATATAGATATCTTAGATACCTATATAGGACCTGCTATATTCTCAGAGAGGTTAAATAGGGCAGGACTTCTACACTTAGGAGGCGATCCCAAAATCCACAGAGCGGTGGGATTTAACAGAACCTCCTCGGCGATACTTTCTACTATAATAGCACTATCCAAGGAGATAGATGAGGTAATACACTACTTACCAAAGAGACCCTCTCATCCATCTATTCCAAGGAGTTGTAAGATATTCAACATCCCATACTTTGAGAGTGATAATGTAGATGAAATACTTAATAGGATAGATAAAAATACCCTAACTGTTATAACTGGGGCGACAATGGATCATAAAGTAGTAGATTTAAAACGACTTAAGAAGATACTCTCCCAGTGTAATGAAAAAAAGAGTATATCCTTCGTTGATGATGCCTCGGGAGCAAGGTTAAGGTTACTCTACAATCAACCTCCTGCCTTGAAGTTAAATGCCAACTTGGTGGTTACAAGTACAGATAAGTTGATGGAGGGGCCGAGGGCTGGACTCTTGGCTGGAGATATGGATCTAATAGATATTATATACGAGGAAGGTTTAAAGTATGGATTGGAGGCCCAGGCGCCAGTTTTGGCAGGTATGGTAAATGCATTAGAGAGTTTCGACCTACAAAAATTGAGGGATGCATTCCACAGGGCTAATAGTATAGATTTAACACCACTAACTTCAGTAGGTATTGAGATTGAGAGAACGCCTACTGGATTTGCCCTTACATCACTCTCGGAGGAAGAATCCATTCAGTTAGCACTGAAACTCTTGGAGAACTACGGTATAATAACCATCACTGCAGCAGGTATGCCTGGGGCTAGTAAAACCTTAAGAATAGACTTCTGCTCCAAGGATGCTTATAGAATATCTAACGAGTATATACTTAATGCTATAGTAAATTCCTATAGGGAGATCAGAGGATAAAAAAACAAGAAGAGAATAAATTTAATGATTACTTTAATCCCCATCAAAGTGGTGATTAAAAATAATAAAAATAAAAACTCCAGTTCTCATTAAAAAACGATGAAAATAATAACATTATATTGAATAAAATAATAAAGTGTAAAAACTCTTAAGAAGAAGAATTATGAGAAATCCACCACATAACTGTAAGACTTTACTCTTTCATCTCTATAAACCCCTATTAAGTTATTTTATCAGATCTCCATTGGAAAGGGATGATGCTCTGAATATTTTCCAATACAATAGTTTAATAGTTTTTTATAAACCCTACTTCTCATCAAAGTGATAGTTTTTAAAAATGATAATAAGATAAAAATAAGAAAAGGTTTTAAAAATAAAAATTTCTATCATTCCAAATGATACAACTGTGACATCTCAATAGGATTTCCTAA
>DQVU01000017.1 GCA_015661585.1 Methanothermococcus okinawensis
CGGTGTTGTTACTGACACATCCACACAATCCCAGTATAAGTACTACGGATAGTATTCCTAGGAGTAGTTTGGATATCTTAGTCATACTATCACCAATATTATAAATCATACAATATTATTAATAGATATTAAAAATTTTAGATTTAATATTACAAAACGTGTATATATAATTTTTGGTGTAAGATAAAAAATAAAATAAAAAAATTTCCATGATATCTTGGGGAAAGGTATTATATACAATAATTAAGAGAAATCTACCATAGGTGAGACCATGAAGGATGTAGAAAAGACTGTTGAAAAATTAACGCACTTTATAAGGAATGTTGTAAAAAAAGCCAAGGCCAGGGGTGTTGTTGTAGGATTGAGTGGAGGAATAGACAGTTCTGTCGTGGCTACACTATGTGTAAAGGCTCTTGGGAGGGATAAAGTATTAGGAGTTATAATGCCTGAGAGGGATTCAGATCCTAAGGATATAGAACATGCCAAGATGATTGCAGAAAAACTTGGTATAAGGTACATAATATCAGATATCACAGATATACTAAAGGCATTTGGAGCAGGTGGTTATGTCCCCACAAGGGAGTTTGATAGAATAGCAGATGGAAACCTAAAGGCTAGGATAAGGATGTGTATTCTTTATTACTTTGCAAACAGGAGAAAGCTCCTTGTCGCCGGTACCTCCAACAAATCAGAACTCTATATGGGATATGGGACGAAGTATGGGGACTTAGGTAGTGACTTTCTCGTTATAGGTAACCTCTTTAAGACTGAAGTTAGGGAGTTGGCAAAGTATTTGGGGATACCCCAGGAGATAATAGACAAGCCTCCATCAGCAGGACTTTGGAAGGGACAGAAGGATGAGGAGGAGTTAGGAATAACCTACGAGGTGTTGGATAGAATACTCGAAAGGATAGAGAAGGGGGAAGATAAGGAGAAGATATCCAAGGATTTGAATGTTCCACTATCTCAAGTGGAGGAGGTACTAAATAGGATAGAGGCTAATAAGCACAAGTTAGGTCCAATATTTCCTCCAAAATAAAAGGTAGGATATTATTAATTAAATCAAAAAATAGAAATCTTCAAAGATACCCCTACTTCCCATCAAAGTGACAGTTAAAAAATAATAAAATTATTATAAAAATTATAAAAATAAATGTTATAATATATTATTCTGAAAGTAATTACTCCTCTTTTTCCTCCTCCAACTTTTTGTCCTCCTCTCCTGGTGCCTCCAATGCTTCACCAAACTCTAAAACCTCAGACTTGTAAATCTCCACTTTTTTAATTGGGAATATCTTCTTACATTCCTCATATATCTTTGTATTTAACTCATCTAAGAGCATGGCCTGAACAAACTCTGGGAATGTTGAATTCTTTGCAGTTTCTCTAATGATCTCCTCTGTCTTCTTTCTAATATCTGTTTTATGGCGATCCCTTGCCCTGTATGCAGTTAATACCATAGCCTTTACCCTTATCTTGTAGTTGTCCTTTGTTCTCACATCTACAATCGTTGTTACCTTACTCATTCTCCTTCTTATCAGGGATTTTATATACTCCCTCGTTGTATCATGGCCTATGAATTGTGTTGTGGCGTTGTTTCCACTAACCCCGTTTATCTTAAAGTACATCCTTATCATATGTTTGGCAGGATCGTTTGTGAGATCCTGTAAACTAACCTCTGCTACCCTTCCAATTACCTTTGCAGGATCGTTTGCTGGAGTCTGTCCTATTAGAACACCTCCAAAGGCCTGAGGTGTATATATGTTATACCATACCTTTGTCTTCCAAGTATCCCTAGCAACCTTTTTTCCCTTAGTAGTGGTCCTGGCTCTCATCTTTACCATAGTTACACCTCATGCTATTGTCAATAATTATTATAATTAAAATTTTATTAATAAATTTTTTATAGTAGATACTCAGTTAGATCCACGTAGTTCTTAAAGGGTTTTGTAGGTTGGGCGTATATTCTCTTTATATTCCTTGCAACCTCCCTTTTAGAAGTTCCTTTCTCTGTCTTTATCATTTTTATCTTAAAGAAACCCTTCCCAACACGGTAGATACATCTACTGTCAAATACATAATCTTGGGGGACGAGTACATTTACAGAGTACGTCCTTCTCCCATCGTTGATAGATATACCTACCTTTTTAGGAATACTTAAAGATTTTGTCCATATAGTCTCTATATCTTCAACCTTTGAGGAGTGGATTCTCCTAGTACCTTCTATACTCGTTATCTTCAAATCCTCCCCCTCTATATTAATCACATCTCCAACCTTTAAAACTTCCTCAGTGGGCATCTGAATAACTTTTTTTTCGGATTTTCCATACCTACTGATTATCACCTTTACATCCTTCAACTTAACAGTTCTCTCCATCTCCCATATATATCCACAGTCTAAACATTTTACCTTTAACTTTATATGTCTCTTAGATTCCTGCCTCTTTATAACTCTATGGGGAGTAATATCACCACAGAGAGGGCATTGGAGGGAGAGGATTTCCTCACCTTGATCCACCATTTTCCCATCCATCTATTTATTTCTTTCTCCTCTTCCTCCTCCTTCCCTTCTGGAACTGCTGTGGTATAATTCTTACCTTAACGTTCATTGCCCTCTCTAAGAACTCCTCGTAGGTAAAGGGTACCTCCTCTCCAATTACACCCCTATTTTTTAAATACTCCTTAGCCATGAGGTAGTAGATTAGGGCAACTGCCTTTCTACCCTTATTGTTTGTTGGGATTACAAAGTCTATAAAGGATGTTAGATGTTCTGTATCACACATACCTACAATGGGGATACCTACCTCAATAGCCTCCTTCAGTGCCTGTCTATCCACCCTTGGATCACTGAGGAAGAGTACCTCAGGTTCCATGAAACTCTTAGTTACAGGGTTGGTTAAGGTACCTGGTATAAACCTTCCTGCAACTGTTGTTATACCTGTTACCTCCCCAAATTTCTTTAATGGGCCCATGGAGTATATTCTCCTTGAGACAGCCAAGATATCCTCAGGTTCATACCTCGCCAGGAACTTACTTGCCAGCCTTATCCTCTCATCTGTCTTTCTAACATCTAATACATAGAGTCCATCAGATCTTACCCTGTAGATGAACCTCCTCATATCCTCTGTTTTCTGCATGGTACCTATATGTACTCCTGCAGCTAAGTAGGTATCTAAGGTTACCAGCATGTTCTCCTCTGTCATACTATACCTCCAAAAGAGTGGTTTTTAATTTTATTTAAAAAGATTTTTAATAAAAGAGTGGTTTTTACTCCTGTTATTTTGGATAAAAATCCAAAGTATTTAAACCTTTCGGTAGAAATATAAAGGTACTAAAATCCCACAATATCATAGGAAAATCCATCTATGTTTTCCAAAGTGATAATTATGGTTATAAAGAGAATGACTCTAATACTCTACAACTCTTACGATAAGAGAAGGTGGCACGAGGCCCATAAAAGGGCTATAGCCAGGGCAGCACCTGTATGTTATGCTTTCAATTGCAACCTTGCGATTATGGACTTCCCCTGTACTAAGGAGGATATAAAGTCTATAGAAACTACAATTGGAGATTCTGGAGAGTATCTGAGAAAGTTAATTGAGAGTAACAGGTTTAATATAGTGGATAGTTATCAGCCCCAATTTGGAATACCTATTGCAACAACATCAAAACCAGATGATAAAAAGTCTATAACACCTGAGGAGGTAGCGCAACTACTATTTAAAAAACCCTGTGGATTGTATATCGGTCTTGGAAGGCGCGGATTACCACGGGAGGTATTTGAGTTTTGTAAATATCATTTGGATATAACTAAGAGGAGGATTTCTCTGGAAACCTGTACTGCTATAGGAATAATACCTGCTGTAATAGGTACATATATAGATATGTTTAAAAAAGTAGATAAAAGATTAATAATAAAAACCCTAACCCCATCAAAAAGGTAAAAATAATACATTATAATAATAAAGAAAAAATAAAACAGATAGATGTATCTTCTATTCCTGAACATTGGGAGGATAATCCTCTGTAATATCTTCTAATATACTCATCCTTATCTTGGTGTTCAGAAAGATC
>DQVU01000227.1 GCA_015661585.1 Methanothermococcus okinawensis
CCTTGGTAATATCGTAGAACATTATAGGTACATCAAACCTATCTGCTATCCTCTTAGCCTCCTCCTTGGAGAGTTGCCAACTCCACCTATGGGTGTAATGGATAGCAAGGGATATATTGAGTCCTAAGTCTTTAGCCAGTGCCAAGGCTGTAGCACTGTCCTTACCTCCACTTAGCATACATACTATCTTTTTATCTATAACTCCCCACTCCTGGAAGTTATTTATAATATCCTCCTTCAACTGGTTCAGATCATTTAACTTTCTGTAATTTCTCGTCCACTCTGAAAATAGGATATTTCCCATGGTTTCCCATGTTTCAATATTTATTTTATTGAGTAATAATTTAAATAAAATTTAATAATTGTTATAAAAATCTCATTCTCATCAAGAGTAATAAAGGTGATATTTTATTTTATAATTAGTGAAAAAATGATAAAAGATAAAATATAAGAGTGAGACGCTATTTTTTATTATTTTTTGATAATTTTATTAACCAGTTCCCATCAAAAAACGATAAAAATAATTATTACAATTAAAAAATAAAACCTCTATCCACCCCGAACCTAAATTTTTGAAAGTATAAACAGATGAATATCACCGACTCCTGAATATTGGAGGAAAGGATTTTGTATCATGACAGAATTTCCCATTATCCTAATGTTAGGAAATGTCTTGAGAGATGAATATATATTATAGTTTTTATTTTTACTATAATAATTATTTGTTCTTTCAACTTTACTTTGATGGAACTATGTTTTTAATTATAATTTTTTTATCAGATAAATAATTATTTTAAAACTTAGGAATTATACCACCATTAAAGTAGGAGAGAGATAATTATCCCTGTAATATCAATAGTCTTGGAACTTCCTACACATCTCAATTTATAAAAATTTAAAATCTTCCGGTAGAAAATATGAAGGTTAAAATTAGACAACTTCCAGAGGATTTTATTGTAGAGGAGATATTAGATGAGAATATTCTTGAGGAAGGGAATACTTTCAACCTATATCTATTAAAAAAGATAAACATGGAGAATTTAAGGACGTTGTCCTATATATCAAAGAAGTTCAAGATACCTCTAAAGGAGATAGGTTACTGTGGTTTAAAGGATAGACACGCCATTACAACACAACATATTACCATCCCCGCAAGGTACGGAGAACTCTCTCTAAGGGAAAATAACTTGGAGCTGAGATATCTAAGAAAAGTGGGAAGTCCTTTAAAATTAGGACAGTTGGCAGGAAATAAATTTAAGATCACTATAAGGTATCTCAAAAAGGAATACCTTCCAAAGATAGAGGAAAATCTAAAAAAACTACACTTGGGAGTTCCCAACTACTACGACACCCAGAGATTTGGAAGTGTATATAGAAGGGGAGAGTTTATAGCCAAGGAGTATATGATGGGGAACTACGAGGAGGCCCTTAAGATAATACTAACGAGGTATAAAAAGAGTGAAAACAAGTTGATAAAAGATTTAAAAAGATATATAAGGAGCCATTGGGGGAATTGGAGATCTATCATAAGGTATATGAAAGATAGAGGAATAAAGGACAGGATGTTTAACAACATAATTAGATATCTGGAAAGTGGAGAGTATGATGAAGAGAGATTTAAGGGGGCTTTTAAATATGTGGATATTAGGTTGAAGAAGTTGTTCGTCTCTGCTTATCAGAGTTATCTCTGGAATGAATCTGTAAAAAGTATTTTAAAGAAGTGTATTCCCAAAGAGGATAGAATATACGTTGATTACAACTGTGGATCCTTTTTATTCTACAGGGATATAGAGGAAGACATCCTTAACATTATGAAGGATAGAACCTTTCCCACCATAACCCACGATATAGATACAAAGGACGTTAAGGAAGAAGATAGGAGAATTATAGAGGATGTATTAAAAAGAGAGGGTTTAAGTATAGAAGACTTTAACAAACTGTTGGATCTCTCAAAACCCTCCTATACTGAGAGAAGAATAATCTCTATTCCAGAGAATATAAGATATAGTGGGTTCCTGGAAGATGAATTAAATAAAGGCAGGTATAAAGTCACAGTGGAGTTTCAACTGAAGAAGGGATGTTATGCTACCATGGTGGTAAAGAGAATAACATCTTTTTAATTTTAATAATAATTAGCGAAAAATATCTCAAAATCTACTGATATAGAAGGTTTTCAATATATTCGTTCCACCTTAGCCACATATCTTTCACAACTTCATCTTCTCTCTTAAATCCCATAATTATATGGTATTTTCCAACTTCCCTGTAGTAGCAGTAACTCACTGAGGTGACGTTGTTATATTGGACAGTGTAAGTGTATTTATAATAGACACCGTACTTGAAGGATCTTATCTCTTTTGAGACCTTTACGTATCTTGGGTTATCTAAGTCAGGTTTGTAGTTTCTAACATCAAAATTTATTACTCTCCCATCCTCTGTGTAGGTTTTTACTATGCCCCCCTTACCTTCTTCAGAGATCTTTATAACGTTGGAATAGGATAGACCCATAAAGAGTTTGCTGAGGGAGATATTTTTTACGGTGGAGTCGTTTTTTCGAGTGTGGTGCAAGGTACTACTGTTTAAATCTTCAGTAATGTTGTGAGAATTATTACTTACTATACCACTATTTAAAATACTACTGTTTAAATCTTCAGTGAGGTTTTTGGGATTATTTGCTCTTGTAATATTTAAGACGTTACTGTTGAGCCTTCCACTGAGGTTGTTAGAGTTATTATTCACTCCAACACTTCTTAGCATGTCATATCTTTTAACATCCTCTTTGTTATCACTTAGGTTGTCAGTACTGTATAAAAAATATGAATTATGTAGATGGTTATTCTCTATTTTAAATACGACGTGGAAAATTAAGAATATTTGAGTAATAACGAGTAACAGGATAAGAAAATCTTTGTAGGATATTTTCATAATCCCAACTTAATAAAAATTATTATTATATAAATAATTATAATATAAATAATATAAAAACTACTAAAAACTGTTTATACCTCTACCGTTCTGATCCTCCGTTACTTTTATAACTTTTGCAACATCCTAGCGGAGGATCTTCCCACCTCAAGTTTCATCGATGGGCTTTCGGGGAAATGGAGACTCCCCCTATCCCCACTCTTAACTCCGCTCTTTCGGGCTTACTTACCCCACATCTCGAGAGGATCTTGTCTATCATTTAGATCGTTCATCTTTATAAAATTTTTGATTAGAAAATATAGTTTTAAGAGAATGGTATCCCATCTTATCCTAACAGTATAACAAAAGTCAGGAATATAATGAGTTAATATTTCCGCTTCATTGATAAAATATTTTAATTAATTGTTGCCTATATTTAACTATTGTTGATTAACACCTATTTTTAATATTTGTTATTGTGATATTATGAAGGATCCATTCAACAGAGAGATAAGATCATTAAGAATATCTGTAACACCCTACTGCAACCTAAAATGTTTCTACTGCCATAGGGAGGGATACAGAAAATTTAATGGTAGATATATGACACCTGAAGAGATAGAAAAGATTGTAGGAGCTTTCTTAGAATTTGGGATTAAAAAGATCAAAATATCTGGAGGAGAGCCCCTCCTAAGGGAGGATCTACCTGAGATAATTGAAAGTATATCCTATCCTAAAATAGAGGACATCTCCCTAACTACAAATGGAATACTCTTGGAGAGATACGCTGAAAGATTGAAGGACGCTGGTCTCCACAGGGTTAATGTCAGTTTAGATACCTTAGATCCTGAAAAGTATAGAAGAATAACCACCTACGGAGATGTTGAGTTGGTAAAGGCAGGTATAGAGAGAGCTATAGAGGTAGGACTTACACCCCTGAAGATAAACTACCTTGTAATGAAAAATACAGTGGAGGATCTGGAGGATCTTATGGATTACTGTAGGGAGGTTGGGGCCATATTACAGATTATAGAACTTATGCCTCTGAATAAGAATTTAAAGAGATACTACGTAGATATTACACCTATAGAGAAGAAAATAGCAGAGATATCAGATAAAGTAGTTACGAGAAGATCGATGCATAACAGGAGAAAGTACTACATAGGCGATTTAGAGGTGGAGTTCGTCAGACCTATGGATAATACAGAGTTCTGTAGGCACTGTACAAGAATAAGGCTAACCTACGACGGATATATAAAGCCCTGTCTCCTCAGGGAGGATAATTTAGTGGATGTACTTACACCTTTAAGGAGGGGAGAGGATATTAGAGAGTATATACACCAGGGAATACTTAGGAGGGAGCCTTACTTTAAAGGAAATAAAAATTAAAGTAATAATAATATAAACCCTAGTTTCCATCAAATAAAAAATAATAATTATGATAAAAATTATTAAACCTTAATTTACATCAAAGTAGTGATTTATATAATAAAATCTATAGTATCTTAGAGCATCTCAGGAGATTATCTTTTATTATGATTTTAATATCTTCCTTTTATACTTTTATTATAATTATTGTTATTCTTATCAGAATTTTTTAATGGGAATTAGGGTTAACAGAAAACTTCTATCATCCTATTTTCTAAAAAATATAAAAATATATCTAATTACAGATCCCTTGGATCCACCAACTCCCCCTTAACTGCACAGGCTGCCGCTGTAATAGGAGATGCTAAATACACCTCTGAATC
>DQVU01000230.1 GCA_015661585.1 Methanothermococcus okinawensis
CCAAATATCAAACCTGCCAACTTAGGGAGATCCTGTAGATCCTCAAAGGTTATTACCACCACAGGATCGTCTGTTTCTTTTCCAGTATAACCTACCCCAGGTATCTTTTTCGGATTTTCACTTACACTGACACCAACGTCGTACCCGTACTTCCTCCCTATATCCTCCACAAAGAGCGCCATCTCATTTACTACATCCTCCCCTCCGTAGGTATCGAAGGACACTATTATAGAGTCACCGTAGGGAGAACCTGCTTTGGCAACTGCGTAGGATATACCCTCTTTAGCCTCTTCAGGGTTATCAGATACACCATTTAGATCCTTAAAACCCTCGGCATGCTTTCTAAGTAGAGTTACAACAGATCTATTTACCTCTCCTATTAACTCTTCAGGTGTAAAGGAGGTAATTACTATGTCATCTCCAGTTATGTTAGATATGGCAGATTTTACACCTTTAGGCAGAATTAGAGGCAACTCCCTTGATATCTTCTCTATTACAGTAAGATCTACATCCACATCTGTAGATGAAATATCTACACCTATAGAGACTATATACATGGTCATGATATATCCTCGTAGTTTTTATAGGACTACTGTATATGTGGAAATTTTTATAACACTTTCGACTATTAAAATAATGAGTGTTATAATATTATGTTTTCAATAACCATAAAAACATTAGAATGAAGAATACGTTAAATTTAAATTATCTAAGTACAGAAGATTTTTTATCTTTAAAATCTCCGGAGGTGCTAAGGTGAAAGAAATTGTAGCAAAGGTTAGGGAGAAAACAGATATTCCAGTCTACGAGAGAACTGTGGAGAACGTTATAAGTGCAGTTCAGGGTAGTAGTGATATATGGAGGATCGTAGATCTAAGTGAAGAACCTTTGCCCTTAGTTGTTACAGTCCTGGAAGTGCTTAACAGCCTTGGATACGTCGAGTTCAGAAATGGGGTGTTCCTAACAGAGGAGGGGAAGAGGTTCGCTGATAGATATGGAATAGGTAGAAGGGAGGATTATATATGTCCCCACTGTAAAGGGAAAACTGTAGATATTGAGGTTTTCAAAGATCTCCTTGAGAAATTTAAGGAAATTGTTAAAAATAGGCCAGAACCTAAACATGAGTTTGATCAGGCCTATGTAACCCCTGAGACTACTGTGGCAAGGATTATTTTCATGCATACAAGGGGCGACTTAGAAAATAGGGAGGTTTTTGTCCTTGGAGACGATGATCTAACAAGTATAGCTCTTATGCTTTCAGGATTGCCAAAGAGAATAGCTGTCTTAGACATCGACGATAGACTGACTAAATTCATAGAAAAAACTGCAGAGGAAATTAACTATAACAATATAGAGATATTTACCTTCGATTTGAGGAAACCTCTACCAGACTATGCACTTAGAAAGTTTGACACCTTTATAACAGATCCTCCAGAGACTGTAGATGCAATTAGAGCCTTCGTTGGTAGAGGTATTGCCACCTTAAAAGGTCCAGGTTGTGCCGGTTACTTTGGAATAACAAGAAGGGAGAGTTCTTTAAACAAGTGGAGGGATATTCAAAAACTCCTTTTAAACGAGTTTGAAGTTGTTATAACTGATATAATTAGGAACTTCAACGAGTACGTAAATTGGGGATATGAAGAGGAAACAAGAGCCTGGAAGTTAGTCCCTATAAAGGTTAGGCCAACTTACAACTGGTATAAGAGCTATATGTTTAGAATACAAACCCTTGAAGGTTCAAAAGGTTATGAAGAGGAGATAAGAGAAGAAGACATCTACAACGATGAAGAGGCCTCAACTACATAGTGCTTATTTTTAAATAAATAAAATTATTTTAAACCCCAGTTCCCATCAAATGAAGAAGGTGTTTAAAAAATAAAAACTCTCTACCTCGAATATAAATACATCTCCCTCTACTTCTGAATATTGGAGGAGGGGAGATTCTCTGATATCTCTCAACTACAACTGTTGGATATCTCTTATTACCCCTGACAGAATTTTTTCATTATTTCAGAAACATCCGAGATATAGTTATATTATTAGAATTTTTTATTATCTTTATTTTTATTAACTATTATTTTTTATTACTCTTTTCTTTTAATTACCACTTTGATGGAAACTAAGGTTATTTTAATAATAAAAATAATTAAAAAAATAAAATCAAAAGAATGATAACAGGGAAAGTGATAGGCTGGAGTTTTTTATCTCTCTATTTTTAACAACTTTTTCTAATGTTAAAAAATATAGAACAAAAATAGAAAAATTTCCAGATTTTTAAATACCTGAAAAGCAGATAAAAGAGTAGGAGATTCTCTTATTATCATCTTGCGACACTCCTAGACACTGGGAAAAGATGATGGATTATTCTATAAATTATAATCATATTATACAATTACATTATAACATAATAAAATTTCAGGTGATTTCAATGACTCCTGAGAAAGCTGTAGTCCTTGCTGCAGGTTTCGGAACTAGGTTAGGTACAATAACTGAAGAGACACCTAAGGGTCTTCTAAAAGTTGCTGGTAGGGAGATACTCTATAGGAGTATGAAGACACTTCAGGAATTAGGGGTTAAAGAGTTTATAATTATTACAAATAGAAAATACGAGGATAGATTTAGGGAATTTGTTGAGAAGAATAACTTCAAGGTCAGAATAGTGATAAATGAACATCCTGAAAGGGGAAACGGGTATTCTCTCTATTTAGCGAAAAGTATAGTTAATGAAAAATTCCTTCTTCTAATGAGTGATCATATATATGGAAGGACCTTCCTCCAGGAGGCTGTAAAGGGAGAGGGTCTTATAGTGGATAGAAATCCAAGGTATGTAGATATAGAAGAGGCAACAAAGGTTAAAATCAGAAATAACCACGTGGAGGATATTGGGAAGCATCTTAAAGAGTTCCATGGGGTAGATACTGGATTCTTTGTGCTCACACCAGAGATATTCCATACCGCTGAAAAGATCCTCTCGGATAGGGATGTTGTGGAGTTAAGTGAGGTTGTGAAGAGGGCGAAACTTAGAGTAACTTTTGTAGATGGACTTTTCTGGACAGATGTTGATGTACCAGAGGATATTAAAAAAGCAAAGGATCTTATAGTAAAAACCTCTGTAAAGGGTGTTGGAGACGGCTTTATTTCAAGGTATCTCAATAGAAAGATCTCCACAAGGGTAAGCTCTCTCCTAGTTGACTATATAACTCCAAATCAGATAACTGTAATAACCTTCCTACTTGGTATCTTCTCGGCACTGCTAAATTTTATCAGTATTCCTTTAGCAGGGATTATGTACCAGATAAGTTCTATACTTGACGGTGTTGATGGAGAGATTGCACGTGCCTGTATGAAGACAAGTAGATTTGGGGGTTATGTAGATTCAATCCTTGATAGATATGTGGATTTTACATTTTTGCTTCTCTTAGCTTACGTCACAATTAAAGAGCCTATCTGGTGGGCAATAGTAGGAATAGCCATCTTCGGCTCTGTGATGGTGAGTTATTCAACAGAGTGTTATAGGGCGGTGTATGGGAGGAGTATATATGAGGAGATTCCTGCAATGAGGTATCTCATTGGAAAAAGGGATGAAAGGGCATTTTTAACTATGTTATTCTGCTTAATAGGAGAAATAAAAGTTCTTTTTGTTCTATTGGCAGTTTTGACAAACCTTAGAGTAGCATTGACAGTTTGGTTAGTGTGGAAAAAGAATAAAGATTAGCAATGTTCAAGAAATATTTCCCTGCTTACAACCCCATCTTTAGGTAGAGGATCCACCTTCTATGGGGTAGTACACCAAAAGATATAAATAATAATTATAAATATTTTAAATAACATAATTTAGGAGTGAAACCATGATATGTATAATAATGGGTAGCGAAAGTGATTTAAAAATCGCTGAAAAGGGAATATCTATTTTAAAGGATTTGGGAGTGGAGTTTGAGGTGAGGGTTGCCTCTGCCCATAGAACCCCAGATCTAGTGGAAGAGATAGTAAAGAACAGTAAAGCCAAGGTATTTATAGCGATTGCAGGACTTGCAGCACATCTGCCAGGCGTTGTAGCCTCCTTAACAACGAAACCTGTAATAGCAGTTCCAGTAGAGAGTAAGTTAGATGGAATGGATGCTCTCCTAAGTTGTGTCCAGATGCCCCCTGGCATACCAACTGCAACTGTAGGAATAGATAGGGGTGATAACGCAGCGCTTTTAGCCCTTGAAATCTTAGCCCTCTCTGATGAGGAGTTATCTAAGAAGTTAGAAGAGTACAGGAAAAAACTGAGAGAGAAAGTTATAAATTCAGACAAGAGGGTTAGAGAACTTTATAAACATTAGTTTTCCTCAGATGCACACCACTTACATTTTCTATAACCGAAATCACGGGCATCCTCTTCAGTGTAAAAGTATATCTTGTTATCCTCTTTTATCTTTCTTCCATAGGGACACTTATTAGAGGTGTGGTAAACCTTTCCATACTTAGATGCATATATCCCTGTAGGTGTTGGAGATAAGAATATCTCCCGTTCAAAGTTTCTCTTCTCTATCAGTTTAAAATTTTTTATATCCTTAAGGTGTATAAGGTAAATACCTTTGAATATTTCAACCCTTCCCACAATTTGAATGAGATCTCCTTCTTTTATACTAGGTGTATAACTATATATGTACTCTATGAGATCCTCCTTTACCTCCTTAGAGGGATATATCCTAAGATCGCCCCCAGTATCATCTATGATTTTTATATATTTAATATCTTGGATCTTTCCATACCTATCCCTTGTTACCTTCATACTCTGGATAAACCCTGTCACCTGGACGTAGTCCCCCTCTTCTATACTCTCGATCTTCTTCTTCTCAGGTTCAAAGTCGTAGAAGTTTAAAGATATTATACCTACTAAAACAGTAATTAGACAGATGTATTTTATTTTATCATCTGTGAGTTTCATATTTTTTATTCCATCTTCTTTTATGTTCTCTACTCAAAGTTTTAACCCTTTAGACATCCTATGGATCCATAAGTGACAGTGGAGCCCAACGGCACAGATGCCTATCTAACGTTTGGAGTATTATTAATTTTTTATTATTTTTATAAATTATTTTTATAATTTATTATTTTTATAATAATATAATTTATTATCAGAGTTACTGTTTTTTATGTTTCTACTAGGTTTGTTAGTATTTAACTTGAAGGGATAAAAACAGGAGAGAGATTTAAACAGCCTCGTTACACCTAACAGAACGTAGTGAGGATGTATTTCTTCCCTTAATCATGGACTCCCTTCTCAGTTATCCTAAATATAGCTTCAGAATCTGGGAGATATGGAGAATCGTATAACTTAGCGATCCTCTTGTCTCCCTTACCTTTTCTAAGGAAGAACCTGAAAGTTGCAGCATGACCTACGATGTGCCCACCTATGGGTTGCTCTGCAGGTCCAAAGAAGGCATCTAACCTTGATGCAACCTGGTTAGTTACAAGTACTACACAGTTGTAGAGATCAGCCAACTTATTCAGGGTGGCCATATGTCTTCCAAGTTTCTGCTGTCTCTCTGCAAGTTTTCCCATACCTGTATATTCGTTTCTGAAGGTACTTGTTAGAGAGTCTACGATGATCAATTTTATATTGTTACCTGATCTGATAAGTTCCTCTATCTTTTCTGCGTAGAGCATCTGCATATCTGAGTTGTAGGCCCTTGCAACAAAGATATTGTCAAGGACCTTCTGACCGTCTATTCCTAAGGCCTCAGCCATCTGTATGATTCTCTCAGGCCTAAAGGTACCCTCGGTATCTATATACACCGCCTTTCTATCCTCCAACTCACCCTCACTTAATACCTCCCTATCAGCGATTATCATATCGTCACACTGGAGATTTACACAGGCTTGGTGCATAATCTGGGTTTTACCACTTCCAAACATACCTGCAAACTCTATGGTAGACTGGCTCTCCAACCCACCGTTAAGTATCCTATCTAACTCCTTACTACCTGTAGATAGTTTCCATACAGTCTTTCTCTGTTTTAAGAGATCGGTACCACTTTTAAACCCTAAATCACACAACTCTCTTGCGTGGGCTATTATTTTAGCTGCTGCCTTCTCACTTATACCATCGATTTCAGCAAGTTCACCAATTGTAGCAGTTGCTATTTTCATAAAGTCAGTGTATCCAGCCTCAATAAGTTTCTCTGCAATTGAGGGGCCAACTCCAGGTATATCAGTTAATTTATCTGTCATAAGAGTCACCTAATTTATTGTTATAAATTTATAATAACTACTATAATAATTATTATATAGTGTAATAATACTGTAATAATTATTTAAAGTTATCAAAGATGGTAGGACAACTATAGACAACTCACTATTTATAATTTTTGCATTTATATATATAGGTGTAAAGATGATCAGAGACGAGGATTTTTTTAGAATGGAGGGGGTTCCGATAACTAAGGAGGAAATAAGGGCTATAAGTATAGGTAAATTACAATTGGAGCCCAATGATGTTGTGGTGGATATTGGATGTGGTAGTGGAGGTATGACGGTGGAGATGGCAAGGAGGTGTAAGTTTGTCTACGCCATAGACTACTCCGAAAATGCAATAGTGACTACGAGGAAAAATCTGGAACTCTTTAATATTAAAAACTGTAAGTTGATAAAGGGAAAGGGGGAGGAGGTTATAGAATTCTTGGAGTTCAACAAGGCCTTTGTAGGAGGTACAAAGAATATATATAAAATCTTGGATATACTTACACATAAGAATACGGAAAATATTGTAATAAATACTATAGTTCTTGAAAACACTGCAAAGATATTAAATTACTTTGAAAATATAGATAGGTATAACGTAGAGGTTGTAAATGTTGTTGTAAGTTATGGTAAAAAGATAAATAACGGCCATATGATGCTCTCTAAGAATCCCATAAATATCATTACCTGCAGATTGATAGATAAATAACTACAAAAATTTGAAAGGGAGACGTATGAAACCTACCGCCTATTTTTCTATGGAGTTTGCCATAGATCAGGCTCTAAAAACATACGCAGGAGGATTGGGGTTTTTAGCAGGATCCTTTTTTAGAGCTGCTAAGAGGCTAAATTATCCAATAGTTGGGGTTTCTATACTTTGGAGTTACGGGTACTACGATCAGGTGAGAGATAGAGAAGGTAGGATGAAGGTAGAGTATGTTAGGAAGTACTACGAGTTCTTAGAGGATATCAAATTAAAGGTGCCTGTAACTATAAACAACACTACAGTCTGGGTAAAGGCCTACAAACTTGAGGAGGATGTATTCAACACCTGTCCAATATACTTTTTAACAACAGATATTCCAGAAAACGACTATCTCTCTAGGACTATATCCTATCATCTTTACGATGGAAACAACCTCACCCACATAGCTCAGGAGATCGTCTTAGGAATTGGGGGGTACAAGGTAATAAAAGAGTGTGAGAATGTTAAGTTGTTCCATATAAATGAGGCTCATGCCCTACCCTTAGGTTTCAAACTACTGGCGGAGTATGGTCTTGACTACGTTAGAGAACATCTGGTATTTACCACCCACACCCCAGTACCTGCAGGTAACGAGGTCCAGGATATCCACCTACTTAAAAATATGGGATTCTTCGATACTGTAGATATAGCAACTGCTGAAAAACTTGGAGGGAATCCCTTTAACCTAACTGTTGCAGCACTGCGAATGTCAAAGAGGGCAAATGCTGTCTCGAAACTGCATAAGAAAACTACAGAGAAGATGTGGAGTTGGGTAAAGGATAAATGTCCAATAATACATATAACAAATGCTCAGGATAGACACTACTGGCAGGACCCTATTATAAGGGATGCTGCAAAGGAATACGACTATGAAAGGCTGAGAGAGAGGAAAATGGAACTTAAAAAACAACTCTTTGAGGAAGTTGCAGATCAGACTGGGAAGATTTTCGATCCTGAGATCATGACTGTAGTATGGGCACGGAGATTTGTAGACTACAAGAGGCCTTATCTCCCCCTCTACGATGAAAACAGGTTGAGAGAACTTTTAGAGAGTAAGAAGATGCAGATAATCTGGGCAGGCAAACCTCATCCCAACGATACCAACGCCCAGATAACTTTCAACTGGATAGTATCAAAAACGAGAAATTTGAAGGGCGCAGCTATACTTACTGGATACGAGTTGAAGTTAAGTAAGTTGTTAAAACTAGGCTCTGACATATGGCTTAATACTCCAAAACGTCCCAACGAGGCCTCTGGAACCTCTGGAATGACAGCATCTATGAACGCCTCTATCCATATGAGTACCTTAGATGGTTGGCATGTGGAGTGGGTAGAGATGTACCCAGAGGACAGTTTCACCATAGGAGATGGTGTAAATGTAAGTGATGAGTACGAGGCTAAGTGTATGTATGAACAGTTGGAAATCGCTGCAGATATGTACGATACAAAGGAGTGGTGGAAAAAGGCCTGCAACTGTGTAAACCATATTGTGGAGTTTTTCGACGCTGAAAGGATGGTTAAAGAATATGCTACAAAGATGTACATTTAAAAATAGGGGATACTATGGATGATAAAAACATCGTTGAAATTATCGAGAAGTTAAAGAGGGGAGAGATTAAGCCCTATCAACTTGAGGAGATGATAGATCCAAGGGATGCTGTGGAAGTTAGAAGGAAGTATATAGAGGAGGTAACTGGGGTGAAGTTGGAGCACGTTGGGAAATACTCCATAGATGAGAAGGAGGCTATAGAGAAGAACATCGAAAATATGATAGGTGCTATCCAGATACCTTTAGGTTTTGCAGGACCTTTGAAGATAAATGGGGAGTATGCTAAAGGGGAGTTCTATATACCTCTATCTACGACAGAGGGTGCCCTTGTAGCATCGGTTAATAGGGGTTGTAGTGTTATAAATAAATGTGGTGGATGTACAGTTAGGGTGATAGATGACAAGATGACAAGGGCTCCAGTGTTCAAAACCTCCTCTGTAGTTGAGGCTATAAAGTTGAAGAACTGGATACTGGAGAACTTCCACAGG
>DQVU01000053.1 GCA_015661585.1 Methanothermococcus okinawensis
ACAAAGATCATCAACGACGTCAACAAGTTGATACTTAAGATGGCTCCTGAGGAGTTTAAGGATAAATGGATCGTAAATGTAACTGACGGTAGTGTGGCATTTGGTTCTGCCTACTACAACTGGGCAATATCTGTGCCCTTTATGAAGAAAAGAGGAGTATCCTTCAAGGATATCATAAAGTACTGTCAAGAGGATAAACAGAGGGAACTTGCTGAGAAGGCTCCACTCCATGAGGTAGTTCTAGACATGGTAATTAAGCATCTACCAGATCCACCAACTGCCCAGAAGTATAGAATTCCAAATATCTGGAAGGGAGATCTTAACTCAGAGATAGGTAAGGCTATGATAAACTGTGATCCTAACGGTCCTTTGGCAGGTGTTGTAACGAAGATCATAATGGATAAACACGCCGGTGCGGTGGCTGCCTGTAGGCTCTTCAGTGGTAGGGTAAAGCAGGGGGATGAGTTATACCTAGTTGGTATAAAACAGAAGGCAAGGGCTCAGCAGGTTGCTATATTCATGGGTGCAGAGAGGATACAGGTCCAAAGTGTTTCAGCTGGAAACATCTGTGCAATATCTGGGTTGAAGGAGGCAAGTGCAGGGGAGACTATCTGTAGGCCAGATTGTATAATAGATCCACCATTCGAGTCTATAACTCACGTAAGTGAGCCTGTTATTACAGTGGCAATAGAGGCAAAGAACACGAAGGATCTTCCAAAGTTAATCGAGGTACTTAGACAGATAGCAAGGGAGGATAACACTGTAAGAGTGGAGATCAACGAGGAAACAGGGGAGCATCTAATCAGTGGTATGGGAGAACTCCATATAGAGATTATAACAAAAACGAAGATAGGTAGAGATGCAGGTATCGAGGTAGAGGTTGGGGAGCCTATAGTAGTATATAGGGAAACTGTAACTGGTAAATCTCCAGTGATAGAGAGTAAGTCTCCTAACAAACACAACAAGTTGTACTTCGTAGTAGAACCCTTGGACGAAGGAGTACTTCAGGCCTACAAGGAGGGTAAGATAAAGGATGAGGACTTCAAGAAGAGGACAACACCCGAGGTAGAGAAGGTACTACTAGAGGCAGGAATGGATAAGGAGGAAGCTAAGAGAGTAATGTCCATATACGGAGGAAACATGTTCATTAACATGACTAGGGGTATTATCCAGTTGGATGAGGCAAGGGAGTTGTTAATTGAAGGTTTCAAGGAGGCTATGAGAAGTGGTCCTTTAGCTGCCGAGAAGTGTCTTGGAGTGAAGGTTAAACTTGTAGATGCAGTATTCCACGAGGATGCCATCCACAGAGGACCATCCCAGTTGATACCTGCTGTAAGATGGGGTATAAGGGAGGCTATGATGCAGGCAAAACCTGTACTCTTAGAGCCTATCCAGAAGGTATTCATCAACACACCACAGGATTACATGGGAGATGCAATGAGGGAGATAAGCAACAGAAGGGGGCAGATATTGGATATAGAACAGGAGGGGGACATGACACTTATAAAGGCAAAGGCACCAGTTGCAGAGATGTTTGGATTTGCCAGTGCAATTAGAGGTGCTACCCAGGGTAGGTGTCTCTGGAGTATAGAGTTTGCAGGTTTCGAGAAGGTACCTAATGAATTACAGGATAAGGTTATAAGAGAGATAAGGGAGAGGAAGGGGTTGAAGGTTGAGTAATAATCACCACAAAATATATATATCCCTTTATAATAATAGGTATAGCAATCTTTTTCAAATCTCTATAATATCCTTTAATTTTTTATTAAATAATTAAAAATATAAAAAATAGATCGAGGTAGGAGTATGGCAAAGAAGAAGCCAGTACTAAATGTAGCATTTATAGGACACGTAGATGCAGGTAAATCCACAACAGTAGGTAGGTTACTCCTGGACAGTGGTGCTATAGATCCACAGGAGTTGGAGAGGTTAAGAAGAGAAGCTGAGGAGAAAGGTAAGGCAGGATTCGAGTTTGCATATATTATGGACAAGTTGAAAGAGGAGAGAGAAAGAGGGGTAACCATAGATGTTGCCCACAAGAAGTTTGAAAGTAAGAAGTACGAGGTAACAATCGTAGACTGTCCTGGACACAGAGACTTTATTAAAAACATGATTACAGGGGCATCCCAGGCAGATGCTGCAATATTAGTAGTTGATGTAAATGACGCAAAAACAGGAATCCAGCCACAGACAAGGGAACATATGTTCCTAATTAGAACCCTTGGAGTAAACCAGTTGGCAGTTGCAATAAACAAGATGGATACTGTCAACTACAGTGAAGAAGAGTATAAAAAGATGAAGGAGATGCTCTCCAACCAGTTGTTGAAGATATTAGGTTACAACCCTGACAACATCCACTTCGTACCTACCGCAGCCTACCATGGAGATAACGTTGTTAAAAAGTCAGAAAATATGCCATGGTACAACGGACCTACATTAGTAGAAGTTATAGACACATTCAACCCACCAGAGAAACCAATTGACAAACCACTGAGAATCCCAATTCAAGATGTATACTCCATTACAGGAGTAGGTACAGTCCCAGTTGGAAGGGTAGAAACAGGAGTGATGAGACCAGGAGACAAGATAGTATTTGAGCCTGCTGGAGTTACAGGAGAGGTTAAATCCATAGAGATGCACCACGAACCAATACAACAGGCAGAACCTGGAGACAACATAGGATTCAACGTAAGAGGTGTCAGTAAGAAGGATATTAAGAGAGGAGATGTAGTAGGACATCCAGACAATCCACCAACAGTGGCATCAGAGTTCACAGCACAGATCGTAGTCCTACAACACCCAACTGTAATTACAGCAGGATATACACCTGTATTCCATGCACATACAGCCCAGGTAGCATGTACCTTTGCAGAACTTCTGAAGAAGTTAAACCCTGCTACTGGTGAAGTTGTAGAGGAAAACCCAGACTACCTAAAAACAGGAGATGCTGCAATAGTTAAAATTGTACCTACAAAACCAATGGTAATTGAGAATGTAAGAGAAATCCCACAACTTGGTAGGTTTGCAATAAGGGATATGGGTATGACTGTCGCAGCAGGTATGTGTATAGATGTCAAACCAAAGAACAAGTAAAAACCTTCTTATTTTTTTCTTTTTTAAATTAATTTTTTATAATCTATCTTTTTTATCTATTGTAATGAGGATGGGATCATGCAGAGAGCTAGAATAAAGTTAAGTAGTACAGATCACAGGGAGTTAGATGAGGTCTGTAGGCAGATAAAGGAAATCGCCGAGAAGACAGGTGTGGATATATCAGGACCTATTCCTTTACCTACGAAGAAGTTAAAAGTAGTAACAAGGAAATCTCCAGATGGAGAGGGTTCCTCTACATTTGACAGATGGACTATGAAGATACACAAGAGACTAATAGATATTGAAGCAGACGAGAGGACTATGAAACGTATTATGAGGATAAGAATACCAGATTCTGTTCAGATAGAGATTGAACTGAGAAGCTAATTTTAAATAGTCTTAATATTCATAGGTAGATTGTTGTTGCAATAGTGTTAAACTATTGCAACAAAAACCTCTTTTAAATCCTTATCCCATAGTGGATAAGGAGGAAAATGTCATATAACTATATTCCGTAGTGGATATAGTGTATTTTTGTTCACTCTTATAATTTATTTAGTTAAAGTTTGATTAAAAAATAAAATAATCCTTAATTTCCCAATATTTGTACTTATACACATAAATATTTAAACTTGTAATTATACTCCTGAACAAACTTTTTAAATTAACAACAACTATGGGAATCTCCGATAAAAAATAAAATAAAAAGAAAAATTAAAAAATTAAAAAATAAGAATATTATGTAGGAAAAAAGGTGTTATGTATTTACTCCTTTTTTTAAGTATTTAAACTATTTATAACTATTTATAGATCCTTTCCCATGAAACCCCATCCACATCTCCTACCTCTTCCAGGACCTAATCCCCTCCCCCCTCTATCTATCCTATGAATATAAATAGCAGGAGCACCACAGTATGGACAGGTTTCAGGTTTTGGAGTTCCATAGGGCACTTCAATTATCTTCTGACAGTTACTACATATGAATTTTTTCATATCCATTATATCCCATTTACTCTCTTTTAATATTTTTTAACTCTTCTTCTAATATTTTTAATTCTTCTTTTAAGTATTTTATCCTTTCCCTCAGATATCTCTCCCTATCCTCCTCTGATGTCTCTTCGAAGAACAGATCCCATGCATGGACTAATCTACCTCTCTCATCTACGTAGAATGCATGAGGTCCAAATCCACATCTACATGGTCCTACATATCTAAATCTACTGGATATTCTCGGAATTAAAAAGTGTCTATATACCCCTCTGAAAAATCTCCTTCCAAACATAATTTATCACCTTTATTTTTTCTAATAATAACACATATGTGTATTAATATATATATTTTTCGGTTTCTATTTATTAAAATAAGTTATTTAATACTTTAAGAGGATATAGATTTTCTATATATAACCAACATATTTTCTGGTGGGCACTTCCTATAGATACTCTCTAAGTTCCCTAAATACTCTCCATCTACATACTTCTTTAACCCCTTTCCTAGAGGGCCCACAAGTACAAATTTAAAGTATCTCTTATACTTACTTAGTATATCTCCTAATTTTCTCTCATCTATTTCCTCACAGGTGCATCCAAAATCCCCACCTATTACAACTACCCCTCGATTGAACACACTTTTGAAGTCCCTTATTGCGTAATCTATAGATTTCACATCAAGACCTGGGTTTATATTCTCAACAATAACGGGATGGTAGGATCTTATATTCATCCTACCTTTTATTTTGAAGGAGTGGATTTTACCAAGTATGTTTTCTATATCTAAGAAATTCTCACAGATTTCTATAGCGAAGAGAGAGTTCTCCACATAATGAGTTCCAAAAACATCCCTACTAAACTCTACAACCTTATCTCTGTATCTGTACTTCAGAGGATACTTAGAGAGAACCTCTACATCATCACAGTCTATTTCAACTATATTTCCTTCAATATTCCTCCCTACTCTAAGGAAATACTCCTCAATAACTCTCTTATTTATATATACCTTCTCACCCCATTTCATAGAAGCCATCTTTGCAACAAGAGCATCCCTTAAACCTCCTCCTATGGGGTAATTCTCCAGGACATTTAGAAGAGCCCCGTATCTACAGGATGTTATACCTAAGGATACCTCAAATACAAAAAGATCGTAGTTATCTATAACATCTTTCTCGTACAACCTATCTATATTTTTCAGTACTGACACTGGAGTGATAGAGCCCCTACTACTGTTGTTTATAAAAATCCTATACTCCCCACTTAGTATGTGGTATATAAGTTCCGTGGTAGTGGTTTTTCCCTTCACCCCCGTAACTACAATAAATCTCCTATGTATATTACCGTACTTTTCCCTTATAATCTCTGAGATAGCATCATGAAAGGATGTGAATTTACAGTCTATAGGACAATGTATGGGAGCTACTACCTCCTGATAGTTGGAGATGTCTGGTTTCTCCTTACGTGGAATTATTTTTAAATGTTTAATTATATCCTTGTATTTTTTTATGATATTCTTATCTCTCTCTAACTTTCCGTAGATGTCCCAGAGATGGATATCCCTATACCCTAAATTGTAGTACTCCCTTGCAACATCCAGTGCTCCATGGTTTATATCTACAATAAGCATCAACTTTCCTCACCTTATCAATACCTTTCTTCATTTCGGGATGTCATCATTCCCTACCATTAAACAGTTTATCTATCATCCACTCTACACTGAACTCCTCTAAGTCCTCGTACCTCTGTCCAGTCCCTAGGAATAAAATAGGTTTTCCGATGGCATAGGCTATAGAGAGTGCAGCACCACCCTTGGCATCAGCATCTACCTTCGTTAGGATAACGCCGTCAAAATTTACAGCCTTATTGAACTCCTCAGCCTGGATTATGGCATCGTTACCTGTGAGGGCATCTCCTACGAATATCACCAAATCAGGCTTTGTTACCCTTACAACCTTCCTGATCTCCTCCATGAGATTTACATTTGTAGCCTGTCTCCCTGCAGTATCAGCCAGTACCACATCTATGCCTCTTGCCTTTGCGTGCTCGATAGCATCGTAAATTACAGCTGCACTGTCAGCCCCCCTCTGCTGTTTTATCACCTTAACACCTATTCTCTTCCCATGCTCCTCAAGTTGCTCTATGGCACCAGCTCTGAAGGTATCCCCTGCCGCCAGGACTACAGAGTATCCTTTCTTCTTCAGCAGGTAGGCAAGTTTGGCGATTGTGGTAGTCTTTCCAGTCCCATTTATTCCAACAAACAGTATAACTGTAGGTTTTCCTCTTTTTTTCTTCTCCTCGATAACCTGGTAGATATCTACAGTCTTTTGGGATAGTACTTCCTTTATGGCATTCTTCAGAGCCTCTCTAATTACCTCCTCAGGATCCTCCTTAGGCCCTATCCTCCTACCTATTAGTTGATCCCTAAGGGATTGAATAAGTTTCTCGGTAACCTCGTAGGCCACATCAGCCTCTAACAATTCCAACTCCAACTCTTCTAAAACTTCCTCTACATCCTCCTCAGTTAACACAACCTCCTTTCCAAGAACTCTTTTTATTGTTTTAGTTATTCTAAATCTATCGAAGAAGCCTATATTTTTATCAACCTTCTCTTTACTCTCTTTTTTATCCTCCTTTTTTACATCGCCTGCTAAACTCTCAGCCCTTTTCTCTTTTGCAGTTGTATCTTCTATATCCTCCCTAGATTCTTCAGTCTCTCCTTTACTCCCCTTTAAATACACCATTTCACTTAATTTAGATACTGCTTTGTTGAGTTTTTCCCTTAAACTTTTGAACATAATGTCACCATTTTATAGTTAAAGTTAAAAAATATTATGAAGAATATGGTTTTCATTATAATAATAATTATAATATAAATAAAAAAGGGATAAATATGTCAAATGTAGATATATCAAATATCAACATCTCTGCTATATCTCATGCTACAGAAGATGACGACAAGGTATTAGAGGCCATGATCTACTTTTTACCAGAGGATATAGAGGAAGATACTGTATATATCGAGACTGTTGAAAATGAGGGATGCTTCGGAAATCCAATAAAGATCCACACCATTACCATAAATAAAGGTAAGGTTGCCAAGAAGGTATTTAAACATATTATGGAGTTGATAAAATCTAAGGAAAAAAATGTAAATAAGTTAAAAGGGGATATAGATCTGAGAGTAGAAAAAAGTAAGATATACCTTAGATTCAATAAACAGAAGGCTTATCTTGGAGAGTGTGATCTAGTTGATGGGGATGATGTAGTAAGGATAGTGATAAACTTTAAGATATTCTCCCCTAAGAATAAAGAGGAGAAGGTTAAGGAGATAGTGTTAAAAGAGTTGGAGTGAATATATTAAATATAATTATTATAAAAATAATAAAAAAATAAAGGATAAACACTGAAAAGAATTAAAAAGATAAATATCTTTTGAAGTCTGAAATATGAAGTTATTAAGTTTTTTCTTCCCTTTATTGTTTAATCTTTTTTACTATAACAATTTTTATTATTTTTATAAACTTTTATTTTTTACTATTTTTACAATTTTCACCACTAATAAAAATTTAAAAGGTGCACCTATGGAAAGTGTAGTTGTGGATTTCACCAAATTTAAAATGATAACAGATGTTAAATTAAAAGATGATACTCTAAACATCGAGATATGTAAAAATTACGAGATCTCTATCCCCTTAGATAGGGTATTAGATTATCCTTATAACTTAGAAGACAGCAAACTCCTAATAGAGGGTAAGATAACAGATTATAAATTACACTCTCTGAAGGCGAATATCCTTAACCTTATTTCACTCTCCATCTCTCAAGGTATGAAAAGTAAAATAACTGGAAGAAAAACCTACTACATATGCGATCCAGTGCCTCTACTGGGACATACAGCCTTTGGCTTAATAGATAGAGGTACAAACATAATCCAAGTTAGAGGACTATGCGGTTGCAATATAAACTGTCCCTTCTGCTCCGTTGATGAGGGTAGGTACTCTAAAACAAGAAAGAACGACTACTACGTAGATATGGATCACCTGTTGAAGTGGTA
>DQVU01000069.1 GCA_015661585.1 Methanothermococcus okinawensis
ATGTAAAGGGGGTATATCTAGAGGAGTTAGGTATGCCAGAGGCTATATGGGAACTTGAGGTTGAAAACTTCGGTCCCTTAATAGTTGCAATGGATACTCATGGGAGGAGTATCTACGAGGAGGTAAATAGGGAGGTAATGAGAAAACTTAAAGAGTTGATTTAACGGTGAGATGTTGGAGATAAAGAGGAGACATCATTTAAAGAAGAAGGAGTTGAAAAAGGTATTGGAGGAGTTGAGAGATACCTTTGGGGTGGAGATTCCCAAAAAGGTTAAAGGTGAGGTTTTAGTGGTAGATGACTACGAGGTAATACTCATAGATGGAGAGCCTACCCTTTTCAAGGTAGAGGATAAGTTGTACCCTACACTTAAATGTATAATGAAGTACAACGTAGAGAGGGGGAAGGTTGTGGTGGATATGGGTGCTGTGAGGTTCTTAGCCAGGGGGGCAGATGTTATGGCTCCAGGTATAGTAGATGCAGATGAGAATATTAAGGAGGGGGATGTAGTCTTTGCAGTAGATGAAACCCACAACAAACCTCTTATAGTTGGTAGGGCGTTGATGGATGGGGTTACGATGAAGAATTCCAACAGAGGTAGGGCTATAAAAACCCTTCATTACGTTGGGGATATCATCTGGAACCTTAAGTAGGGATAAGATGGGGAGAATGATAAAGATAGGGGATATTGTTTTAAAGATCCATCCCTTAGTATATGAACCTGCAGAGGACAGTATCCTCCTCATGGATAACTTAGTGAATGTTAGAGGTAAGAAGGTTTTAGATATGGGAACAGGTACTGGCATACAGGCTATAAATGCAATAAAAAAAGGATGTGATATTGCTGTGGGAATAGATATAAATCCCTATGCAGTGGAGTTAAGTAAGGAAAATGCAGAGTTAAACGGTTTGGAGGTATGTAAGAAGGTATTTTTCTTCCAGGGAGATCTATTTGATGGTATGGACAGGGTAATGGAGGAGGTTGGTATAGATAGATTTGACGTTATCCTCTTTAATGCACCTTATCTTCCAACGTCTCAGGAGGAGAGGTTAGGAGATTATATAAACTACGCCTTTGATGGAGGGGTAGATGGAAGGAGGGTGTTAGATAGATTTATCTCAGAGGTTGGGAGATATTTAAAGGAGGATGGAGTAATTCAGATAGTACAGTCCTCCCTAACTGGGGAGAGGAGAACCTTTGATATGTTGAAGAAATACGGATTTAAAGGTGAAAAAACTGCAGTTATGAGATTCTTCTACGAGGAGATACAGGTGATAACTGCCAAGAGGATCCAAGAACTATTTTAAAAGGAGGACAAAAATCTTTAATTTAGAACTTTAAAGGTACCATTCATCCATTTAACATATATAACATCATCCTCTCTATATACGCTATCTAGTAGTGCCAATACACAGGCCTTAGTACCCCATCTATCTGAACCTGCAACTACCATTATAGAGTAATTTGGATTGTATGGATTCTTTATAGTCTGTATAACTCCTGTATTTTTCCCCGGATATGTGTTCGTTATAGATACTTTTAAATATTTTGAGATATTCTTAGTTAATCTATTTACCTCAGGTCCTCCTACTAGGATAATATTACAGTCTGCCTTCAATACATTTTCACTATCCAAGAGAGTGTTTGGAGTGTGGTACTCCTTCAAATCCTTGCTAAATATTTTCCCATCCTTGAAGATAAATATCCCAGTGTCATTTTTTATTAAGAATACCCCCTCTCCAAGATCTACAATATCACTGTCTTCTAACTCTACCGTGTAGTTGTTGATGTAAGTTACTCTAAGGTATTTGAAAGGTGTGTTATTTATCACCTCAATATGGTAGCCAAATATATGAAAAGAATCTTCAATACTCTTAGGATCCCTGTATATCAAACTTATTTCATCTTTCGATAGAGATACGCTAAAATTCCTATTGAGTACAAAATCTTTACCATCTTCTAAGATAGTGATATTATACACTGTTATAACGTACTTTCCCCTATCTATCCCCTCGTAGAGTAAAGCTATATCTCCATTTAAGTAGAAAATCTTATCTTTATGTATATCTTTCTCTATCGATGTGTTATCTTTGTAGATATCTACAACTAGTATTCTGTTATCGAAAGAGACTAACTTTAAAACAACCTTATAATCACCGTAGTTGAAGGAGGAGTTGGTAGTGATCTTTTTCGATAGAGTGTATAGGATTACTCTGTTATCACTTCTATTTAATACCCTGTATTTAATACCGAAGAGATCTACCTCATCTTTGGTCATTTTAATTGAATAGATGATCTTTTTATACCTTACTGTATTATTTTCCATATCGTATTCTACATATAATTTGGAGTTGTTCCCTCTTACTGAAAAGTTTTTACCATAAACAGAAATATATCTTATTTTCCTCTCAAAGATATTCACTGCACTATCGTTTAAGATCTGAATCTTCCTCTTAAGGTAATATTTATCCATGATCATATTTGCGTAATCTACATCTGGAGTGTCCCCGTTCGATATTATCAAGGTTGGGGTATACAGTATAGGTAGGGAGTAACTTAGGGGAAGTAGAAGTATTAAAAGAACTATCAGTATAATTTTAATTATTTCAATGTATCTCAAAGTTATCACCAGTTTAATTTATTAATTTATTCAATAGTATGTTTAATATAATAATTAAAATAATTGGATTATTATTTATTTTTTATTTTAATAAAATAGGTGGGATATTGAGGGAGAGTATAGAGATGGATATAAAAAATTTGAGAGAAGAATTAATATACTCTTTAAAGAACACAAAGTGTATTAAATTTGGAGATTTCATTCTCTCATCTGGAAGGAAGAGTAACTACTACGTAGATATCAAAAGGGCTATTACAAATCCAGGAATACTAAAAACTATAGCAAAAATAATAAGATACTGTCTAAATGAAGAATTAAACGAAAATTTAAAAATTGGAGGGATTGAGTTAGGTTCTGTACCGATAGCTACTGCAGTATCTCTTGAAACAGGTAGGGATCTGGTAATTATACGTAAAAAATCTAAAGAATATGGTACTAAAAGTAAGATAGAGGGGGAGTTAAAAAGAGGGGATAAAGTGATTCTCGTTGAGGATGTTACAACCACGGGGGGAAGTGTTATGAGGGCTGTAGAGGAGATTAGATCTATGGGGGGGAATGTCGATAAGGTGTTTGTAGTGGTGGATAGGGAGGAAGGGGCTAAGGAGAACTTAGAGAAGATAGGGGTTAAGTTAATACCTCTAGTTACTGTAAATGAATTGAAGTAGAATTAGTCAAGATTATCCAAAGAAAAATGTATTTATCTCATCTATTTTTCTAAGTACTTGTTTTACTTACTTAGACAGTATTAAAACTTTATATTCAAATGGATAGGAGTTTTTTAAAATTTTTTCATTTTTATTTATAATATATATACTCATGAACATATCTCTCCTCTTTTCTCCAGTACTCTGGTATGAAGGCTATATTATGCTCTTTACCTGTATTTTATTCTTTATTAGGTGTTTTAAGAATTTTTTATTTTTTGATTTTAATAATTCTTATTATTTTTTATTCGAGATTCCAAGGTTGTTGTTAATTTAAAAAGTTCTGTTTGTTACTACAATTATTTTTACCTTATTATTTTTTATAACAATTATTTTTTATCGTTTTTTGATGAGAACTAAAGGTTATTCTTTTTTATTTTTGGTACAAATAGTTTTGTTCATAACTATATTAAAAATTTTAACTCCTCTTATATTATAACCTTATACCACAATAGTTATATAGCCCTTAAATGATTTATAACTTTAGTATCATTTATAGGTGGTAAAATGGTATCTGTGAAGATATCTGAGGATGCCTTAAAATACATAAAAGAAAAAGTTAAAGAGACTGGAATCAACACCTTGGTAATTTCATTTGAAGGTTTTGGATGAGGAGGCCCTAAATTCAGCATAAGTTTAAAAACTCCAGGTAAAGATGATGAATTAATATACGATGGAGAATTTAAGATATACTTAGATAAGATAGGTAGAGAACTCCTCAAAGAGGTTGATCTAATCTTAAAGAGGTCTATATTTTACGGCAAATATCTTGCCCTTAAGAATGTAGGGAGGAAATTATGTTAAACCAAACCTAAGAACCCTCTACGGGATTAGGTTTGGTTCTATGAATTAAAGTTTATAGTATATGAGAAGATATCATTCTACTTACATTCATCCTCTTGCCCTTTTAAAGTATTTTCTTTTCTCATCCTTTTTGAGCCTAGGGTGTATTCCATGTGTAAGGACATGGAGGATATTAGAGAATAGTGAAATCTCCAAGAAGTTTTCGACAGATGGGATATAGAAAAAGACATACCTAAGTGCATCTTTTCTGAGGGTACATCCTCTAGAGTTATGGATACTGACAACTTACTTCCCTTGTAGTGTGGATCATCATCTCTCCCAACGATTATTGTACCTTACTTCTAAAACCTTCTTCCTTGACATCCTTTAGATCTTTCATATTCTCTAGAGGTACTTCTATCTTTCCCCTAAATGCAACAATACTGTCTCTC
>DQVU01000143.1 GCA_015661585.1 Methanothermococcus okinawensis
TTCTCAAAAACATCCATTATAGAATATCCTCTTTCCACGATTTCCCAGTCTCTAATATTGTCTAAAGTGTTAAATACGTTATAACTGAGTATTGCGGTAACTAACAGTATAAAGGATATCGCCAGTACAGCATCGATTGAGATCTGGCCCCTATTAGATAGCATGGTATCTCCAGTAACTGTGGTGTAATATTAATTATTACCGCAGTTTTAATCATTCTGTTAAATCTAACATATGAAACCCTTATAATATATTGTTATTATAATAGTTATTATAATAATTACTTTTATTAGACTTGTTATTTGTTTGATATTTTATTATTACCTTGATGGTAATTGGGATGGTTATTTTATAGTAACAAACTTGGAGTTTTTTGCCTTTTTCTGTTATTTCTTTATTTTATAATATTATTTTTATTATAGTTTAAAATATATGTTCAGAGTATATTACTAATAATTGTCCAAGAAATACAATATAGTTGGGAATATCAACACTCCCATTAGATAGGACATATTTCCTCGAGACTTCAAGGAGAGGATTCCTAAAGCGGATGCCACCAGGAAAACTATAAAGTAGTATATGGGATACTGAGACAAATATCCCAAAATTAGTACGATAAATAAACAGAGGAGGAGTACATATAGGGAGATCTTCCCGTAGTTCATCTTAGATAGGTACTTCAAAATGTACTGTGAAAGGGTAATAAGTATATAAAGGGCACATCCTGTTGCCATCACTAAGGGAATGATAATACTACTATCCAAGGGTAGGGAGAGATCCTTTATAGCCACTGCAGTTCCACTTCTCCCATAGCCTATTATTAGGAGGGAGAGTATAGAGAATACCTCGTTGGACATGGTGATGGCACCTTGAGATACTAAAAAACCTTTTATATTATTCTCCCTTATCAACTTACTTAGAAAGAAGTTTATCTGGGATCCTCCAATTGCAGGTAGGAATATCCTTAGGAATCCTCCAAGAGTCCCTACACATGCACACTTTATGAGGGATACATCTACCTCTGGATAGATAATCCTCTGAGGAGGGACTTTCTCGCTTTTTATGTTTTCTAAGAGAAAAGGTACTCCAAACATTCCTGTAAATATACCAGTTAATATGTTGTCCACTGGAGGGTGGTTGTATAGGACTACAATTCCAAATACTCCTGAGAGGAGGAGTATAAGGCTATTCCAAAACACGTTATCTGTAAATATTAAAGATAAAAATACCAACAGTATCAGTACATAGGGAATGTAGGGTTTAAATAGAGTATAGGCCCTCTCTAAATCAAAATCTATGTAGAAAATTAAAAATGCCAATATAACAGAGAGTAGCGCACCTATAAAACCTCCAATACCACATAGGACTATTCCCTCGTACCCTCTACCATTAGAGGTTAACCTATGTAGAGGTAAAACAGAGACTGCAGTTTCATCTTGGGGCACGCCTATAAATGCCGAAGGTATATAGTTTATAAAGTAGTGGGTAATTACCATGCCTATTAGAAGATATAGGTAATTCTGTGGAGATAGATAATTGTAAAGTATGGTAACAAAGGGCACCAGGGTGTTTGGATGTATTCCAGGGATCATTCCAGTGAAGGTTCCCAGCACACATCCGAAAAATAGAGAAAGTATGTTAATGATATCCATATTATATTAAGTTCTTTTTATCCTTCTTAACCTATGACCACAGTAGGGGCATACCATCCATGAGGAGTCTATACGCCTTCGGCACTGGGGACATACGGGTGTCCTCTCCCTCTTCTCCTTTAATTGCACACCACAGTGTGCACAATATGTCCAATCTTCCAAGATATACTTATTACAGTTACTACATCTTTTAAAATTTTCAAGGATCATACTGTCGATGTCAGAGCCACAGTTAGTACAGTAGTTCCAACCTACATCTATAACCTCGTTACATTTATTACATCGAGGTACATCTATAGTGAATTTAGAACCCAAAGCTTTCTTTACCTTTTGAAGGGTTATCAACGCCTCCCTTTTTATTACTTCGTCCTGTTCCATCTCGTATATTCTTTCAATGGATTGTATTATCTCTTGTATACTCCTTTTATCTACCATCTCCATGTACTGTAAGGACTCTGGACGTAGATCTGCTATATCTGCCACCTTTTTTAAAGTTACCAATTTTGTAGCAGGTACTCGACTTTTAAGCCCCGTTAATATACTCATTTTTTCTTCTTCAGAGATAGGGATTATCGTTACCATAGTATCCCCTTTTAAAGTTTAGTTATTATCTAAAAAATTTTATATTTATTAGTTTCTTTCATAAAGAGTGATTATTTTTTATTGTATACTTTTAATTTTCCCAACTTAATAATTTTATTGTAATATAGATATATATTGTTAGATAGATCTTCCTTAGAGATATTTAATAATCCTGCCAATTCAGCGTTTCTTCTATCTATTTTAAATTTATAATACTCGATAAATCTTCCTTCATGACTGTAGTAAGATATTATTTGAACTTCCTCAACATCTTTGTATTTATTAAATACATACCATACAATATAACAGATTTCAGTTTTAGTTTGTGCATCCAAATCTTCTCTACTTATATCACTCAGATCCTCTAAATTTTTTATTTGGTATATTATAGATACATTTCTCTCATTGATAGTAGTAAATTCCACATGATGGACATCATACTTCGCTAAAATGTCTTCAGAACTTGATATATAGTGTTGAATAAGCCAAATTATAGGTATTGCTATTAAGATTATTGTTATAGTAAGTATTATAGACTCTTTCTCCATAGTTTCCCAATTAACATTATATCTCTACACTTTTTACACCTATAATTTCTGTTAAAAATACCTTATATATTTTTATTTTATAAAATATCTAACAAAACTTTTTTGAAGGGATGAGTTGATGAGGAATGATACCTGAGATTCCTTATCTATCTCTCTTGCAGTATATCACGAGAGAGATGATATAGTTGTATTAAACTGGAGAAAAACCTCTAAGAAACGTGAATCCTTCGCCCTAATGTTTAATAATTTCATTCTGGAGAGAGTTGTACTACCTATGAAAAAGTGGATGGAGAGAAGTCACTACTGCCGATACAATATGCTCCAATCTTAAATAATAGAAAGGGTAGAGACAAACGGAACCTTTGTAACCTTGCTAGTATCGTTTAACAGTACTTTACTATACAATCATTATCCCTAACATATTGGATATACCGATTCCACTTCAACATTTTCATGTTATTATTTTATAATATTTCTACCAATTTTTTCACATACCTGGAATTATAAAAATAATAATGTTAAAGTAGTAAAAATTATGTCTTAAAATTTTTTAAGCAGATCCTCTGCAATATCTCCAAATATTGGGAATTTATACCTCTCTCCCTGGTACGCTTTATACATGCCCAATATCCAAAAGACAAGACCTACAAGATTTATCAACAAACCAATTAGACCTCCAATATATGGGATAAATGCTACTATCATGCCTATTATCGTCAAACTTAAAAAGGTTACCAAAGATTGCATCGCATGGAATTTAACAAAATCACTTTCTTTCTCCAAGACTAAAAATATAATACCAGTTATTACTCCTACTAAATAACACAATAAACCTTCGATATTTTCATCTAAACCCAGAGTAGTTTTCGACATGGATAACACCACTATCTTTGTACTTAAATATTTAATATATTCTTCTTACTATAATAAAATGTATTAATAACAATATAATCTTTAGAATAAAATTATATATATACTTTATTATATAAGTTTGAACGTTGTCCGAATAAAAATAAGTATGTTGGATATTATAAAACATTATTTATACAACAACCAGCAACAATATACATGTCGAAAAGGAATTTAATGAAGTTACTCAAAGAAGTCCTATCTTCAAAAGAAACTGAAATCCCCTTTAGAGATAAAACTGGATTGAGAATTTCAGGAATTTTCTTCTTTTCCATTGCAGTTAGCTTCAAAAGAGAGAAGGGGGAAAGATAATAATGGGGATTCTGAAATGTTAGGATCTCTTCTGTAAGTGTTCATGTCCTACTTCAATTTGAGTTAAAAAGTGTTAGTTATTGGGGAAATTGTAATATAGGAGTAAAATATATATATTACTAAATTTTAAAATTAATAAAAATTTTTAGTTCTTTTTTGAACACTCTTCTTTTTTGATATTATTTTTAATCTTTTTTAGAATGGTGATTACTATGATATACGCAGTTAGAACTATAGCAGGTCAGGAGAAAAACGTCGCCGAGTTTTTGGCATCTAAGGCTGAAAAAGAAAAAATAGACATATATTCCATACTTGCCACTGAGGATTTAAAGGGCTATGTACTTGTGGAGGCCCCAAATAGGGGGGCGGTTGAGGAGTTGATAAGGAGGACATTTAAGGTGAGAGGAATAGTACCTGGAGAAACCTCGGTAGAAGAACTGGAACACTTATTATCTCCACATAAGATAATAGAAAATATAGAGAAGGGAGATATTGTAGAGTTAATAGCAGGGCCCTTTAAAGGTGAGAGGGGTAGGGTTATAAGGGTGGATAAACATAAGGAGGAGGTTACCTTGGAGTTGATAGACGCGGCAGTCCCCATACCTGTAACAGTTGGTGTGGAACAGGTTAAAATAGTCTCAAAGAGTTCCTAATTTTACAACGTAAGTTTTAAATAGAGTGTAAAATTATAGAGATTACACAATTTAGAGAGGTGACAAAATGGGTACAGAAATAGTAGAGGTACTGATAACTGGAGGAAAGGCTACAGCAGGACCTCCACTGGGCCCAGCTATAGGACCCTTGGGTATAAACGTCATGAAGGTTGTAAAGGAGATTAACGAGAAAACAAAGGCGTACGAGGGGATGAGTGTCCCAGTTAAGATTATTGTAAATACTGACGATAAAACCTTCAAGATAGAGGTAGGTATCCCTCCAACATCAGCACTTATAAAAAAGGAGTTGAACCTTGAAAAGGGTTCCTCAGAACCGAAGCACAATATAGTAGGTAATCTTACAATGGAACAGGCTGTAAAAATTGCTAAGATGAAGATGGACTCAATGCTCTCCTACACCTTGAAGAACGCTACAAAAGAGGTTATTGGAACCTGTGTATCTCTGGGAGTTACAGTAGATGGAAAAGATCCTAAGGAAGTGATAAAGTTGATAGAGAAAGGAGAGTATGACGAGTACTTCAAAGAATAAATAATTTCTACCATCCTACTTTTATTGTTTTATCCCTTTCATTAAGTAGTACTTGGCTATTACCTTTGTGGCTGTGTTGAAATCTTTAAAAAAGTTTTGTTAATTGTTTTTGTTAATAGTTAACATTAGAAAAAGGTATTAAAATAAGAATAACGGTATATAACTACAATTATGTAATAAAATATGTAATAAAATATATATAATTAATTATCAAATTAAATTATTATAATGATAATTATATAATAAATATTTAAGATATTAAGTTTTTATTTTAGTTGTTATAAATTTTTAAGGGGGGAATATGGATCCTGAAAAAATATTTGTTATACACTCTATCTGCGAGGCAAAACTCTTTGATAAACTTAAATTGTTAATTTCTGACAATATTTCAAAGGTGTATAATATAAAAATAATAAATGTTCTGAATCATTCTCATTATTTTCTAAAGATCATTGTAAAAACTACAAGTAGCAAATGTAAAATGTTATGCGAAATTTTACAAGAATATGAATTCATCATCACAAATTGTCAGGAAATAGCATTTCCCTCATATCTTGTTAGAATATCTGGGGACATGGAAAAATGTTTAAGTTTGCATAAGGAAATCTTAAATTCTTTTATAAACTCTGGGGCACTTCCTATTAAATCTGAAATTACATCTGAAGACTTTACTACTGCTATCTGTAATATTGTAGTGACTAACAAAGATCCTTTAAAATGTACAAAATTTCTAGAGTTGATTAGAAAAGAGGATTTAACATACAAGGTGATACCTATCGAATCTTACGAATGTTATTAATCATAATGTTATATTAAATGTTATATTAATAAGCAGGGTGGTTTGTTAATGGTCTTCCCCCTTTTATATCCAAAGTCCCTTAAATTAAAAAAACTTATCCTAAAGGGACACCTTTTAAAAGCCCAAAAATTAATTGAAAGTGATATGTCTCTTTTAAAATATCTATTAGAATTTGTTGGATCAGACGATACAAAATTATCTTCAAATTCCATATACCTTTTAACGAAGATATTTTTAAAACATAAGATGAACCATAAAAAACTTTTACCTTATATAAAAAAGTTTTTGAATAGTAATACCGATGAAATTGTATTGAATACTCTAATGTGTTTAAAGTTACTACTAAAAGAAAACCCAGATTATTTTAAATATGTTGAGAGGGAAATATACGAGATTAATAAAAAATCTGTGAATGTATTGATAAGAGAACATACCTGGGAACTGATAAGGAGTTATGGTGATGTCAAAAAGATAGGTGATGTTAAACCCCAAAGGAGCACCCTATACGAAAAACTTATTAAATTGAAGGAATCTATTAAACAACAGACATTAATTAAGAAATTACTTGATTTGGGAGAATCCCTTCTTAACCTTTCTCCAGTTAAAAAATTAATAATCTCCGTAGAAAAGATAGAATCATCCATAAAGAAAGAAGATTTAAAGGGGACGTTAAAACTTATTGAAAAGGGAAAATTGGAAGAACTAAGTCCATTAAATGTGGCATACTGTTTCTCTGTTTTAACAAATTTAGATAAAGAAGAAATGGAAAAGTATATTGACAACGTTTTTAAATTGATCTTCAGTGATAACGAGATCATAAGAAACACCGCACTCCATACAATTTACGAAATAACTAAAAAGTATCCAGATCTTATCTATAAGAGAATAGATATACTTAGGAATTATTGTAGAAAATATGGTAGAAACACATTGATTGAGGAAATATTTCAGGAACTCTCAAAGATTATATAATCACATCGACAAACCAGTCTATTTTACAATCTGAGGAGATATATTTCTATTTTTAATTCAATATTAGTTGATGGAACTAGGATATATCTTTATTATTACTTGGTGGAACTAAGCTTTTTAAATTAACAACAACCATGGAGGACTTCGATAAAAATAATTAAGAATTATTATAATCAAAAAAAAA
>DQVU01000006.1 GCA_015661585.1 Methanothermococcus okinawensis
AACTCCTATCATTCCAAATACAAAATTTTAAAATAAAATTGGAGGGGAATAATTCTCTGAATATCTTTTAATACAATTCTATACTAAACAGCAAGTATCCAGGATTCTAATAAAAAATAATAAAAAGAATAATTAAAATCAGAAAATAAAAAATCTATATAAATATATAACCCTCATCCTCTGGACTACATGATGTACTGGAAAAACAGGATAGGATTTTATTAATTCATCTTCTTAAGAGTTTTTTCTCTTTTTTGTTTTCTTTTATTACTTTAATTATGTTTATGACTATAAAATAATAACCTGATACAACTGCGAATATCCCTTATATTTATTGAATCATTTTATTATTCTTTTAACATCACTTTGATGAGAACTAAGGTTTTTTATATTATTATTTTTAATTATTTTTAAACTATCAGTTTGATGAACTAAGGTTATTAAAAAATAAATGAGGTTATATTATGCATACTAAAGGTAAAAAGGAATGGAAGATACTATGCCCTATATGTGGAGGGGAGGAATGTATAAACAAATCTACTGTAAATCTGTATCTAAGTACTGTAGAATCTTTTTTTAAGTATAAGAAGGAGGGCAGTAATAAACCCTGCGAAAGATATCCCACAGTTGGTGATGTTGGAGAATGTGTGAAAACCTCCAAGAGGATATGGCTATGTCCCTACTGTAAAAAACCCTTTGAGGCGAATTACAGATCTAAGGAACTTACCATTAAATGTCCTAACTGCAACAGCATCCTCAACATCCCAGCATCCCATAGAACGTTATGTTAGTACTTATCGATCAGTTTGGCATCTTTGACTATATAGACACCTGTCCTCCCATCCCAGAGGATCTCGTAATCCACTACAACGATCTTCTTTTTAAAAAAAGGTGCATCAAAAACAAAGGTTTCTGCCTCTCCACCTTCAAAGGCTTTGTTTATCCCATACCTCTCCATAATCTCGATTAACTCCTGAACATTACTCTCATCTATAGTCTTTCCAAGATATTCTCTACCTAACCCGTATGCAGATACACTTACAATCTTAAACTCAAAGAACTTTGCAGCGTCCTTAAGTATCAACTCCTGATCCTTGTGCCAGAGTGGAGCAAAGGATCTTATACCTAACTCCTCACATATGTGATCTATCCTCCTTCTCTGGTATTCACTTGCAATCGCTCCACTAACTACTCCATCAATATCCAACTTCTCTAGAGCTCTCTTTAGATCCAACACCTCTTTCTCCTTTTCCCCTTCAGTATACACCCTTACAAGGGGAATACCTGTACTCTTAGAGACCAACTCTGTCAATTCCACATTTGGAACGTGGAACATATAACTTTCTCTGTTTTTAGGTACTACACTAACTAAGTACTTAACCTCCCAACCTTGATGTAGAGCCCACCATAAGGCATATGTAGAGTCCTTTCCCCCAGAGTATAGTGCAGCCACCTTCAAAGTTTTCACCCATATAGGATATTGTTATAAATAATTAAAATTAAAATTTAAATATTTATAACAAAAAACTCGAGGGTAAAGATGCCTAAGGTTAAGGATGTAATGAACAGGGATTTTATAACACTCTCTCCAGATATGGTAGGAGGGGAGGCTATTGAGTTGATGTACAGGAGGAACAAAACCTACGCCCCTGTAGTTGAGGAGGGAAAACTTGAGGGATG
>DQVU01000082.1 GCA_015661585.1 Methanothermococcus okinawensis
AAGAATTAATAAAAATTAAGAGTAATAATAAAATTCTAATTAGGCAGAAAAATAAAATATAACCTTTTCTTTCTATATTGGACACTGGAGAAACAGGTAGGATTACTACCTTAGTTCCCATCAGTAGTGATTAAAAGAAACGATGAAAATAAGAATCATTAAATATTCCAAGATCTTTCCTAACCCTTAGATAAAATAGGAGATCTTACGGAGGATCATTCTCCTTCAATCTTCTTTTTAAAAGATAGAAGTTTTTATTTTTAAAATAAATATTATTATTTTTATAATTATTTTTATTATTCTTTAAATTATCATTTTGATAGGAACTGGGGTTATTTCCCAATATAATTATTAAACTTATTGTAGTGTATAATTTTCCAGTCTTCTCTTTATCGACAAGATTCCGGAAATTCCCACATACTTACAATCTTGTTTCTATCCAGGCTTAACTTACACTACATATATTAGAGTACAGAGAGTAAGTTTAGAGAGGATCGATAAAAATAATTTTATTCCTTCATTATTATTTTAATAAGAACTAAAGTGATCTCTTTTTTAGAATTTTTTTCCTAAGGAAATAAATTATTCCTATTATTATCACTACAGCTATACCTCCATACAACAGAAAGGATATTTTATTCTCCCTTTCAACTTTAACCTTTACACTTTTCTGCACGATATAGACGTTATCATCTCCCATATCTCTGTCTCCTACTGCCCTTATTTCAAGTGTAATAAGATACTCCTTAGGTAGTGCATTTTTATCTACACTGACAACGATAGCACCAGTTCCATTCTCCCCTGGATTTAAGGTACCGATTGTATCACTTTTCCTGGGATAGTCAAAAGGTTGGGCACTGTTTCTAATGGCAGTTATCCTTACACTCTCTGCCTTTTCATTTCCTACATTCTTCACAGTTATTAAAAGTATATTATCCTTTCCAGCCTTTACAGTATATTCCTTTGAGAGGATTTCAAGTACAGGTTTTGATTTAATGTATATATCTATGTTTTCCGTTATGTTATGCCTTTTATTAAATGTATCTAGATATTCGATATAGATAGGGATCTTATAATGTTTAGAGGGAGCGTATTTATCAACATCTACAGTAAAGGAAACAGTTTTACTCTCCCCTCCCCTCAATGTTCCAATACTTTTATAGTTTGCATTACTCCAACTATCCTTGAAAGGATAGGAGGTTTTTAGACGTACCTTTATATCCTTAGCCTCTCCATGTCCGTTATTAGTTATTGTAACATCTATTCTTACATAAGAATCTCCAGGCTTAATCTCTCTTGGGGTGGTGATCACATTTGAGATTCCCAGGAGAATTTCTCCCTGGACAGTTAATCCTATATCTATATTCTCACTTTTCTCAGTATCGTTTTCATCTATCCAGGACACAGTTATAGGAATAAGGTACGTTCCTTCAGGAGTATCTCCATCGGTGTATAACTTTAGATTAATCACTTTTCTCTCCTGAGATTTAATAGTATCTAGGTAGAATTTCGTACTGCCTACAGGTGATATATATTGATTACCTTTAACGGATAGAAAACAGTCGTTGGCACTTTTAGAACCTTTGTTATATATTACAATCGGGATTGTTTTTGTTCTTCCAGGGGTAAGTGATGAAGAGTTATTTGCTAACACTATTTCAAATTTTGGATCGGTAGATTTAGATTTAACATATATCTCTATAGTCTCTGTTATATTGTATTTCCTGTTGGATATATCTAAATATTCTATCTCGATAGGAAGCTTGTAATGTTTAGAAACTGCATCTTCGTCAATATCTACAGTAAAGGAAACAGTTTTACTCTCCCCTCCCCTCAATGTTCCAATACTTTTATAGTTTGCATTACTCCAACTGTCTCTAAATGGATAAGTAGTTTTTAAATGGAGTTTCACATCTTTAGCTTCCCCTTCACCGTTATTGGTTATTGTAACATCTATTCTTACACAGGTGTCTCCAGGCTTAATCTCTCTTGGGGTGGTGATCACATTTGAGATTCCCAACAGGATCTCTCCTTCGACTGTCAGCCCTATGTCTATTTTCTCGCTCTTTTTAGTACCATCTTCATCTATCCAGGATATGGTGGCAGGAACAAGGTATATCCCTTCAGGAGTATCTCCATCGGTGTATAACTTTAAATTTACAAGTTTTCCTTCTTGGGGTTTAATAGTACCTAGGTAGAACTTTGTACCACCTACAGGTGATATGTATTGATTACCTCCAATAGTTAAGGTACATTCTTTACCTTTCCCAGTACCCTTGTTGTAGATTATAATTGAGATTGTTTTTGTTCTTCCAGGAATAAGTGATGAAAAGTTATTTGCTAACACTATTTCAAAGTTTGGAGTACCATAAACTGGGATATAATACACCTTTGTCCAATTATAGTGAGTTAATATCTCTTCTCCTCTTTCGTATTCAACCTTATCGTAGGATACTGTTATATCCAGCCTGTAGTTTCCTGATATAGCACTTTCATTTATATGGAGTTTAAGATACACTACATCACTTTCTCCAGGATTCAGGTGATGTATAGTTGCGGTTCCCTTTTTAGGATTAACCTGTTTCAACTCAAAGGGATAGTGAGGTTTGATGGATATCTCTATATTTTTTAAATCCTTGTCGTCGTTGTTAGTTACCTTGATCCAGAGATCTACATCGTCTCCAGGGTGTATAACTTGAGGGGAGTATTGAAGTTCCCCTAAACTTAAAGCCTTTACACCTGTAATTACCATCATCAATATAAACAGTACTCCAAAAACTCTCTTAGCAGATATCACAGTATCACCTACAACCTCTTTCCTTTAAAAATTGGTAGTATATATTTCTCCTCAATGACAAGGAGTGCTGGAAGTAAGGTGATTACACAGATCATACAGAAGGTTATACCTAAGGCACACACCTTCCCTAAGTTTGCCATCATAGGAAGAGGGGCGACTACAAGGGCTAGGAAACCTACAACTGTCGTTGCTGTAGTAGCCATTACAGCCATCCCAGTACTTACAACTGCAGTCTCGATGGATTCTG
>DQVU01000138.1 GCA_015661585.1 Methanothermococcus okinawensis
ATAGGCTAGGGATGTAAGCACCGAGGGGTTTATCCCCGAGGTGTTAAGTCCGCTAGCACTAATCGCCCGAGGGATATACTGGAGTACCTGGACACCTAAAGGTACGGGGGCTTATGGGGCCGAGGTAAAGAAGTAAAAGGTATTTTTATTATAATATAATATTTATATATTTAAATATAAAAATATTACCAAAGTATTGTATCTCTTCTATCTATCCTATCCAACAAAAATATCATTAAAGATGCTGCAACTATATCTGCAGTAGTACCTGGATTCAACCTATTTCCATCCTTGGAGAGATAAGTATCAAATTTCTCAATATCCTCTTTTTTAAACCCATTCTCCTTTATCTTTTTTGCAATTCTAGATACTTCCCTCGAAACCTCTAAGTTGTTCTTCCTCGCAATCAAAGTATCAGGATATTTAGATAGAAGATGGATGTACGTCTTAGTCACTGCCCAATTTATATCTCTGTCCTCCCGATAGTAGTACTTCAACAGCTCATAACCCTCAAATGAAATTTTAAACCCTTCACACCACTCCTTAGATATGTTATCCCACTCAGAAGATATCTTAAACACCTCATAAAGTGTAAGATTCTCTTCAATTAACCTCTGTTTAGCCTCTCCACTTTTGACATCTGGACCCCTCTTTGGAGGGTTTAAATTTGGCATGGCTATATTTATGGCGTCGTAAACATTTAGACTATCCTCTACAGTTGTATTCCTCGATAAATATATCATCTCCTCCTTTAACCTATCACTGTCAAAGTTATCTATATTCCCAGCTCCCATTGCAATGGGAACATGTAGCATAATTATTCCTAAGTTGGCATTGGAGGGGGACCATTTCCTCGACTGAATAACTGCCATTTTTATATATCTACCAATATTTCCATTATCTTGGGCAGCCTTATATATCACATCACCAAAGGCTATACCAGAAGTGAGAAAGTGGTGATACTTTATATCTGAGAAATCCCTGTATCTATGTACATTTCCAGGTTTGAAACTACTAACCTCCAGGGAACATGCTATCTGAGAACTTTTCATTATATCCCAAGGATCCATAATATCACCAAAAATAGGAAAATTTAAATATAATCTAAAAGTTTATAAAGATTGAATTGATAATTATTGTAGTTATAATATTGATAATTATTTATATAATTAATAATTAAAATTATTTAAAAAATTTAAAATTTTGAGTGTGGTTTTCATGGTGAAAACTGCTTCTAAAGAGGTTGCAAAATTTGAAGGTAAAGGTATTATAATAAATCCTTACACTCTAAGAGATCCATTTACTAAGTGGAGTAAAGTTAAAATAACATTATATACCGACAGAATTTTATTTGAATTCGAAAATAAATCTATTGAAGCTGAATTGAAGTATATAGTAGATGTAGGTGCAGAGTTACCTAGAAGAGCAATAGAGATTGCAAAGAGCACCTTAGATGATATAAGATATTACTCCTCTATAACTATACAGTTACCAGATAGTGACAAGGATATTATAGGGTTTGCACCTGAAACTTCACTGTATGGAAAGACACTTATAAACTCTTTTTTAAAGAAGGTATTCTACCTCCTGTTAAATAAAAAAGAGGTGAAGGTACAGTACGAAGTTATCAAGGGAGGTTCCGTAGATCCCTCGGCAAAGTGGGAAGATGGTATGTTGGTATTCGCCCAGAGGCCCGTAAAGAAGGGATTAAAAGTAGTTAATGAATTAGTTTTAGCAGTTGCAGTGACCTCTGGAGGAAAACCAAAAGTATACAACCTATTTAGTAATTTAGAGGCTATCTCACTTGAGCAGAAAACTGTAGAAAACGAAGAATTAACTGTATTGGAGATAAAACAGATGAAAGGTGGTGAAACTGTAACTTCATACCTCTACATCCCTGAGAAGGAGAGGTTGTTTGTTCTTAGATATATTGCTACCTTGACAAAATATGGAAAACTTGTTAAAAACCTACTTCCCAAAACAGAGGATGAGTTGGTATCTCAGTTGGCCTCTGAAACTTGGAGTGGAGATAAGATAAAGAGTGAAGTGGAACAGTTAGAACCTGAAGAACAGGAAATACTAACAGCACTGTATACAGGAATCTCCTCCCTTGAATTGCCGAATATGATGGGATTAGATGTAGATGAGGTGGAACGGATACTGGATAAGTTAATCGATAAGGGGTATCTTAAATTGATAAGGATAAGAAAAGAGACTGAATTAACAGAAAAAGGTAGAGCAATTACCAACTACATTATATCTAACTTCTAAACTCCTAAAAAAATATATATTACAAATTTATGATTATGATAATCGTTCTACAGAATAAATAATCAGTTGGTGAAAAAATGGTTGAAATTGTACGTACATTGGTAGTAGACGACTCAGCCTTTATGAGAAATATTCTTAAGAAGATCCTATCATCCACAAATAAATACATCGTAGTAGGTGAGGCATCTAACGGTAAGGAGGCTATTGAGAAAGTTAAAGAGTTAAAACCTGATCTAATAACTATGGATATCGTAATGCCAGAAATGGACGGTATAGAGGCTACAAGAAGAATAAAAAAAGAATTTCCAGATATAAAGATAGTCATGTGTACCTCTGTAGATCAGGAAAAAAAGATGATTGAGGCCATAGAAGCTGGAGCAGATGGATATATTGTAAAACCCTTTCAGGCCCCAAAAATTTTGGAACAACTTAACAAATTATTCCCAGATTAAGAACGATACTTTTATATCTTTATTTTTATTAATATAATTACAAAAATTCTAATAGGGTTTTATATGAAATGGGGTAATTTATATATCTCACCAAAATCTTGGGAAATTATAATGGAAAGTATAATCAACGAAGAAATAATGGGTGATAGTAATTCAAATAGAGACAGTAGATCCAATTTTGTTAAAAACTTTTATTTATTGGGATTAGGTAAGATTGAGGAGATTGGCAAATGTGCTGCTAAAAAGGCTGCTGATTTTATAACAAATCTAACTGGCAACCCTGTTGAAATAGGAGTAGTAAGTGTTATGCTTATTACACCTTTTGAAATTAAAAAAGAGTTAAAGGACGAGGAGAAGATATTTACAGGTATAAAATTTAGTGGTGAGATTAAAGGGGTAGGGGTTTTAATATTCTCCGAAGAATCTGCTCTAAAACTCTCAAAATCCATGTTAGCAGAGATAGGAATGGATAATAGTAGTGACGACAACATCCTTGACGATATGAAAATCTCTGCTATAAATGAGGCATGTAATTTAATAATATCTGCCTATGTGGATACCTTGGCTAATTTTATGAATACTTCACTAAATATGACACCCCCATCCTTCATCAAAGGCTCAGAGAAAGAGATCATAGAGAAAATATTTAAAGATCATAATACTGGCGATAACGATATAATCTTAACCTTTAAGTCTAAATTGTATTCCCAAGGAATAGGTTCTGGTTTTGAAGTTTTAATAATAATGCCTCCAGATTCACTGAGTACACTGTTCCAGAAGATATAATTTCTTTCGTTATTGAGGGGTAGTATGGGTATTTTAGAATCCATGAGGAGGCTTATAAATATTGGTAGAGAGGCGTCAGAGAATATTGCCAAATCCCTTACTGAATTAACAGGGGAAACAACAGATGTTCAATTTTTAGGTGTAAGGTTTACCCCCTTGGAGTTTCTAGCTGAGCAGTTTGACGATAGGATATACAAAGTTGTTCGTATTGACTTTGAAGGAATTCTTACAGGTAAATCTCTGATGTTACTACCTGAAGAAGATGCTGTAAAGCTAGAGAAAATGCTACTTATCGATATACTATGGGACAGTTTAGTAAATAGATCTGAGTTACCTGATTACAAAGAGATGGAAGTTTCTTTAATGGGAGAAGTGGCTAATATAGTTGTAGCATCTTTTTTAAATGTTTTTGCAAATGCCCTCAACAGTGAGATAAACATAACAACACCTGAATTTGTTAAAGATAGTGGATTCTCAGTTGTTGAATCTTTAGTTGTGGAAATGGCAGAGAAAATAGATATAGCTCTAATCTTTGATAACAAAATCACCATATTGGGAAAATACCCTATAAATTGTAATATATTGATTTTGATAGATCCTGCAACTATAGAACAACTGGATAATCTCTAATATCTTTTTTATAAGGTGTGTCTTTATGGTTGTAGAGGTATTGAGGTTGGGGCATAGAGGGGAGAGGGATAAGAGAGTATCCACTCATGTAACATTAACTGCCAGGGCATTAGGGGCAGATAAGATTCTATTTACCTGTGAGGATGAGCATGTAAGGGAGAGTATAAGTAAGGTTGTGGAAAACTGGGGAGGTAACTTCAAATTTGAAGTTGTTGAATCTTGGAAGGGATATATAAGGGATTTTAAAAAGAGGGGGGTTGTAGTACATCTAACTATGTACGGCGAGAGTATAAACGAGAAAATAGATACTATAAGGAAGATTCTTAGGGGGGGAAAAGATATATTGGTGATAATTGGAGGGGAGAAGGTACCAAAGGAAACCTACGAGTTAGCAGATTACAACATCTCCATAGGTAATCAACCC
>DQVU01000108.1 GCA_015661585.1 Methanothermococcus okinawensis
TAGGTATCTATGCCAAAGAAGTATTTAATAAAGTAAAGAAGAAAATAAACCGTAAGCAAAAAGAAAAAAGTTCTACGCTATTTTAAAGAAATTGGCTGATAATAACATAATAAACAAAGAAAAGAAAGAAGGACATCTGATTTTAACCGTACCCTCCGAACACCAAACCCTACTGCTTAACTTGTTTTTACTTTTTATAATTTTTATTATCATTATTATTTTTATTTTTGCTATAGTTTAAAATGTTATGTTCTCGACTATATTATTTTTATTTTATTATATTTTTAATACTACTTTAATAAAAAATTAAGAGACGAATATTCTTAAGCACTGGTTTTTAAGTATTATCGTTATCATGACAGACGTGGGGACATTACTTTAAAATAAAAGAGAGATTGTATTTATTCCAACTCCTTAAGGAACTTGGCTATCTTTTGGACTACGATTTTAGCTTCCTCCTCATTCTTAGGGTATATAAGGTTCAACTTCGGTATCCCCCTTCTCCTTATAAGATACTTTGTAAGTTCATTTGTCCTAGCACAACCTATACATCCAAAAGCCATAGGTGCCTCGTCCATTATAATGGCAGCATCTGCCTCCTCAATTAAGGGACCTATTAGTGCCATCCTCCCCCTAACTCCAGAGGGCACCTCTATTGCTGCATAACGTAATCCCTTCTTGGGATCCTCGTCAGTCATGTTCATTGGAGGACTATCTATCTCTGGAGTTCTAACTTTCTTACCTACAACATTGTTGAGCATTAAAGGTTTATGGCCAAACCTTTCAACGAGATCTCCAAGTATTAAACTGTTAGGTGGATAGATAAATATCTTCTTCATACTTTCACCATCAATATTATTTACTTAGGAAAGGCATCCTCAGGGAGAAATTTCACCAATTCTGGCCTCCTTGAAAGTGTCAATATCTCCTCAAACATCCCTGCAGTGATATCCACCACTCCAATTGCCCCAACTACCTCACCATCATCTACTATTGGCACCACTATTACCGGCAGTCCTGCATAAGGACCTTTTATAACACTCACCCTCAAGATCTCCCCTAACTCCATAGCCAACTTTAATACGTATCCCTCGTAGTTGGTATCTACAATCTTCCCCTTTTCAACTCTTACACCAGGTTTTTCCCTGGATCTCATGGCAACAGGTACTTTATTTACAAGGAGGTGTATCGCATATGCTATCGGTGCTATCTCTTTGGCATCTGCATTTTTCAAAACCTCTTTTAACACACTTTCACCTTTAAAAGGTATTTATTGTATTAAAATATTTATAACAAAAAGTTTTTTATTGTTTTTATAATTTTTAATATTTTATATAAAAAACTGGTGATAAGATGAAGGTGTTGTTAATAGGTGGTGGAGCAAGGGAACATGCCATTGCAGAGGCTCTTAAGAATAACCCCTCTGTAAAACTCTACACAGTTATGAAGAACAGGAACCCTGGAATATACAGGATCTCAGAGAAGGTTTCCTTAAAACCTGAAACAGATGTAGAGGCTGTAAAGTCCTTTGCAAAGGAGATAGATCCAGATATTGCAGTTATCGGTCCTGAGGCTCCTTTAGAGGTAGGGGTGGCAGATGTACTCTGGGATATGGGAGTGCCCACAGTAGGACCAAAGAAACGCCCTGCACAGATCGAAACCAGTAAGGAGTTTATGAGGGGTTTGATGAAAAAGTATAACATAAAGGGATCTGTAGAGTATGCCTCCTTTGATACCTACGACGGCGTGGAAGAGTATATAGACAGTTTAAGTGAGAGGGGGATAGATGTGGTTGTAAAACCTGTGGGACTAACTGGAGGTAAAGGGGTAAAGGTGGTAGGAGAGCAACTGAAAGACAACGAGGAGGCAAAGAAGTATGCAAAGGAGATCTTTGAGAAGAACATAGGTGGAGGGAAGGTAGTAATAGAGGAGAAACTTGTAGGGGTAGAATTTACACTCCATGGTTTTGTAGATGGGAAGAATATTGTCTTCACCCCTGCAGTCCAGGATCACCCCCATGCCTACGAGGGAGATGAGGGACCAATTACTGGAGGTATGGGATCCTACTCCTGTCCAGATCACAAGTTGCCATTCTTAACTGATAGGGATCTGGAGGAAGCTAAGGAGATTATGAGGGATACAGTTGAGGCTATAAGGAAGGAGGTTGGTCCATACCAGGGTATTCTCTACGGCCAGTTTATGCTTACAGTTGATGGACCAAAGGTGGTGGAGTACAACGCAAGGTTTGGAGATCCTGAAGCGATGAATATACTACCTCTCCTGAAGAACGACTTCTTAGAGGTCTGTGAGGCTATAGTTGATAGTACCTTAGATAGGATAAACCTAGAGTTCGAGAGGAAGGCAACTGTATGTAAGTACGTTGCACCAAAAGGGTATCCAACAAATCCTGTAAAGGGTAAGGTTATAAAGGTAGATGAGGAGAAGATAAGGGAGACTGGGGCACTTCTATACTACGCTTCAGTGGATGAGAGAGATGGGAAGTTGTACCTAACAGGTTCAAGAAGTGTTGCCGTAGTGGGAATATCAGAGAGTATCGAAGAGTGTGAGAGGGTTGTAGAGGATGCTATAAAGTATATAGAGGGGGAGGTATTCCACAGGAGGGATATAGGTAAAGTAGAGTTGATCAGGAAAAGAGTTGAAATGATGAGGAGGTTGAGGGAGGGTAAGGTATAAACCTTATTAAAAACTATTTATAATAAACAACAAGTTATATGGAGGATTTGATAAAATAATATTTAAATAATAACAAATTAAAATCAAAAATAAAAATCTTAAAACTGTTAATACCTAATAAAGAACAAATAGGTGAAAAGGTAAAATCCTATGTTATCCTATGGCTTACACTGGGTAGTAAAGAAGTAAGTTGAGTTTTTGCTGATCTTTCTTCTTAGAGAATCTTTACTTTCATTTTTATTATTAATTTCTTATTATAATCATTATTATAGTTAGAAAAGAAATTTCCAGGTGGAGGGTAGGTGAAATTCCCCGATCTGTTCCTTTAGGTTAAAATAAATATAACACTATGATAATAAATAATGGAAATTAATCAGATAGAGAGGGATAAGGATGAAAAGAATAGACCATGAAAAACTTCTAATGATCCCGGGACCCACCATGGTATCAACTGAGGTACTAAATGCAATGGCCTACCCTATAATAGGCCATAGGACTAAGGAGTTCGGAGTACTGTTGGAGGATACTGTAGAGAAGATGAAGAAGGTGTTTATTACCCAGGGAGATGTCTATATCATTACAGGATCTGGAACTGCAGTTATGGATATGGCTATTGCCAACACTGTAGATAAGGGGGATAAGGTACTTACCATCTGTAACGGTAACTTTGGAGAGAGGTTCTCCAAGATCGTAGAGGTGTATAAGGGGGAGGTTATTAAATTGGAGTATCCATGGGGTAAAGGTGCAAGGCCTGAAGATGTAAAGAGAATCCTGGAGGATAATCCAGATATTAAAGCTGTCACTGTAGTTCATAACGAAACCTCTACAGGTGTAAGAAATCCAATTAAGGAGATCGGAGAGGTAGTTAAGGA
>DQVU01000115.1 GCA_015661585.1 Methanothermococcus okinawensis
ATTACTTCACTCTCGTTGGATACAACAGACAGGTTATTATTCATTGTAGTTGATAGGGATATATTTTCTGTGGTGTTGATATATAATTTAACAGATCTCTCCAGGAGTATAGGATAATTGGTATTATTAACTTTTACAAAGTCGGGGATTTCTACAAAAAACCTTAGAGTGTACTCAGAATCTTTGAGATCTTGGAGCCTAAACTTTATCTTATTAATCTCTCCGGGATATATAACTTTACTGTATTTTGTACTTTTATACACCCTTTCGTTATCCTTCTCCAACACATACCAGTATCTGTAATATATAGGTTTTGGATATGGATAACTGTATTTTATTTCTCCATAGATCTTAGAATTGTTGCACTGTAATTTTTCTATAGATAGGGGACTAAATACAGTGATATAGTCAGTTACTATCAGTGTCAGGTTGGAGTAATTTACAGGAGATATATAAACTTGTAAATATCCTTTAAACCCTTCATTAAATTTAAGTTTGAAATCAGTCGATTTCTCCCCTTTCGATGGGATATATATAATTTTTTTATCACTCGATCCCTTAAATTCATCATCTTCTCCTTTTGCCTCTATCCATGTAGATACTCTGATATCTTTATCCATGAAGTTTCTAAAGGTTATCCTAAATTTGTTCTCATAACCTGGTACAGGGAGATTGCTATATTGTGGCTCGTTCTTCAATAATGTCACTTTTGCCCTATAAGGACTAATGTATTCAATATCAACTTTAATGTTATTTACATCGAAATGTAATATTTTAGAGTAACCTGTTAATGCTCTATCAGCCTTCACTGTAAATTTTATATCTCCTTTTACAGCGGTGTTGAATGATATTGGGAGATAGAGAGTTGTTTTTTCCCGGGGGTTTATTCTAAATGAAAGTCTTGAAGGACATCCTATTATTTCTTCTTTAAAATCTAAAACATCAACTGTAAGATTTCCGGAGAGTGCTTTATTGTAACAATTTTTCAAAGTTATCTTTAAAGTACAGTTTTTATTAATAAACAAATCTACGTAGTAGTTGTTCTCTATAGGTCTATATACTCCATCTCCTTTGTCAATTTCAATACTCTCTATGTATACTGGAGAAACTGCAATCGGTTTGATATTTAAATTTTTAGTGATTTCGTATTTATATATCCCACATTGTAGAGATACATTTAATCTATTCTCAGGATATCTGATACGTACAGGTAGATATATCTCCTTAACCTCAAACTCACCTAACTCTATCTCTTTTGTGATTCTATCAACGTCACTTTCAAGGATTACCACTACAGAGGACTTATCGTTGAACCTATTTACCAACGTTAATTTAGTGATAACGAGGTAAGGATCGTCTTTTAGATAGATCCTTGGTAAAACTTTGTCATTCTCATAGTTACGGCTTTTCATTAACCTCTCCAATTCAACATCTTCTATTTTATAGGTTCTGTAGTAATCCTTTAGAATATCCACAACATCCCTATTTAGGGTAGTTACTATTTGGAAATCATGTAAAGATGTTGGATAGGAGAATTTCTTATGTTGTATCTCTCGTGAATACTTAACTTTGTATCCATCGGTTATGCTTATATGGGTATACGCCGGTCCATCGGAGTAGTCATGTATTCCAGAGACGTTGATATGAACTTGAATCTTTACAGTATCCTCCTCAGTTGTTATTGGAGGAATTTTAAATTTTATCTCACGTTCACTACCTTTTGCTAAGTATATTACTTTACTGTCTTTCTTTCCATAGTAGAGCACTCCTTTATCATTAGGGTACTTACTGGCATCTTTGTTGAAATTTTGGGATACTACCGCAATCCATACTTCAACGTTGTAGTCTGACTGGGAATATCTGTTATTTTTCAGGGTTACTATAAACCAGGGGGAGTTACATATTTCAATCTCTGGCTCTGACTCATTGATAAATGAATCATCACAGGATATATTTACAACATCTATTGGGTTGACTACGGCTATAGTAGTTTTTTTACTAGTTAGGACTTTTCCATCTTTATCCAGTAGAGATACATGAATAGTGTGGATACCAAACTCTTTAAATTCTAACTCTGCAGATATAACCTCCTCTTTACGTGGTGGTATTGGTACAAGGGAAGACTTCCAACTTTCACCTTCATCAGATTTAACCTCTAAGATAACATCATGTTGATAGGAATCTCCATTAAACACCTTGACAAGAATTGTTGGTGTTATTTTGGGATCTATATAATATTCTGTGGTGTCTGTTGATACTCCTACTAAAACATTTGATGTCCATACATCCACTATTTTTAAATCCTCTCCATATATTTGAACGGTAGTTAGTGTAAGTAGAGAGAGAAGTATAAATACTATTTTTATGTTCATAGTACCTCCCATTATTAATGATTATTGATTATAATTAATATACTTACAACTATAAATATATTGTTAAAAAATTATATTCAGATGTTATAACATTTTTAAACTTATTAAAAATAAAATATTGAAAAAATACAAAAAATGTAAAATAAAAGAGTAAAAAAACATAGTTCTCCAAACTGATAGTTAAAAATAATAAAAATTATAAAAATAATAAGATAAAAAAATAAAGAAAATGTTTAAAAATAAAAAACTCCCACTAATTTTGATGAAACTAAGGTGAATAAAAAACACCTCTATATTACCTTTTCCAGAAAATATTCAAAGTACTTAGAGAAAGTTAAAATTCTTTCACTGACAGAGTTCTACTATTATGAATTGTTGGAGTTAATACGTCTTAAGGAAAAAGAG
>DQVU01000076.1 GCA_015661585.1 Methanothermococcus okinawensis
GATACTCCTCTGCAACCTCGTAGAATATCCTTTTAAATACTCCATCTGTTAATTTCAGTACGTTAGCCTTGTGGGTACAGGTAACCTTCCCTTTTTTACCCTCCTTTTTCCTCTTTCTTGCCAAGTCAAAGGCAAATTTAAATATTCTCCTAGAGGCTTTCTCAGTGATTACCCTCGTTGCAGTATATACTCCCTCTGCAACTTCGCTCTCTATACCCTTGTAGAGATCCTCTGTATTCTCCCTTACTATTACATAATCTATGTTATCCTTTAGACACTTTATACCCCTGTAGGATTTAACAGGTCTGACGTTGGCGTAGGTGTCCAGTATCTTCCTCAACTTAACTATCACATCTGCTGCAGTCTCCCCGGCAGCACCAAAGAGTACTGCATCACACTCCTTTGCAATCTCTACAGTTTCCTCTGGAAGGGCAACACCTCTCTTTTTAAATACCTCATCCCCAGCCTCTCCATGGATAAATTCGAAGTCTAACCCTGTAGCCTTTAGAACCTCCAAGGTTGCAGGTACAACCTCCTTTCCAATACCGTCTCCTTCTATTACACATATTTTGTACATCCTTTCACCTATTACTTTTTAACAACTACAGCACCTATATAACCACCAAAGTACTTTAAAAAGGTTTTGTATAGTATGTTATCTAAGGGAGAATTGGTGATGTAGGTACCAAATGTATACTTTATATGGAAGTTATGTTTTTTTAGGAGATCCTCCACCTCCCCCAATGAGTAAAACCTGGTACTAACCCTTATCTTCCTCCCATTTATAACCTTTGTAATATCCCCCCTCCTCTTTTTTATAGCCTTTACAGTGTACCTCCATCCCCTCCTTAACAGAGATTTAACTATCCACCTCATATGATAGAGGTTGGCCAGCGTAAATATAAATAAACCTCCCTTAACGAGAATTCTCCTTATCTCCTTAAGTGCCCTGTTTATCTGTACATGATTCAAGGCTCCAAAGAAGGAGATTACACAGTTGAAGGATCTACTTTTAAATGGTAGATGTTGTATATCCCCTACAACTACAAATTTTCCACTTTTACCCTTAGCCCTTTTTAACATCTCTATGGATATGTCCAATCCTATTATATTGTAATCTCTCAGATACATTAAATGTTCTCCAGTTCCACACCCCACATCTAAGATTAAGTAGTCTTTCTTTATCTCACTTTTCAGAACCTTAAATTCCACAGATCTCATGTATTTTATATCCTTGTATATGTTGTCGTACTCCTTGGCCAAGGTGTTGTAGTACTCTATCACTCTTCTCATAATACCCCAAAATATATAGTTATTAACAAAACTTTTTATACTAAACAATAAAAATAATAACGCCTATAAAAATAATTAAAATCAAAAATACCTAATAAAGATCTAATTCAGGTTAAAAAGTAAAAATCTGTCCCTATCCTTTGTACTACACGAAGTACTAGAGGAATAGAGCAGGATTTCTGTTAATTCTTTTTTTTATGGAATTTTTTACTTTCTTTTTATTTTTTATCATCCTTTTATTATTTATTATAAATTTTGTTATGATAGGATTTTTTATTCTTTTTAGACGAGTTGGCGATTTAATTACTATTATACTTTTTATTGGGGTTGCTGTTTAGTGTTATTGTGCTATATTGTTTTGAGGGTGGGAATTAAGGTTAGATTTAACAAAGTTTTAATTAAATTAAATTTAAATAGAAAAATATTTATATTACAATTTTGGATTAATTTATTATACCTCTATTTAACTACGGGGTGATACTTTGCACATAATGGAAGGATATCTGCCACCAATGTGGTGTGCAATTTGGTATATCCTCTCAGGTATAGTAGTAGGTTATGGAGTTATAAAGATAAACAAACTTATGAAGGAACAACCAGAGGTTAAACCCCTGTTGGCAGTTGCAGGGGCATTTATGTTTATACTCAGTTCCCTTAAACTACCCTCAGTTACTGGAAGTTGTTCCCACCCTTGTGGTAACGGATTAGGTGCAGTACTCTTTGGTGTACCAATTACCGCTGTTTTAGCTACTGTTGTATTACTTTTCCAGGCTCTACTGTTGGCACATGGTGGAATAACTACCTTAGGAGCAAATGTATTCTCCATGGGTATTATGGGTCCCCTTGCAGGGGTAATTGTATGGAAAATTCTCAAGGGTAAGATAAACTCCACATGGGTAGTTATGTTGGCAGCCATTGTTGCAGATTGGGTGACTTATGTTACTACATCTATACAACTTACCCTGGCATTCCCTGGAAGTGATCCAATGAACACATTGGCAACATTTATGAGCATATTCGCCGTCACCCAAGTGCCCCTTGCAATTGCAGAGGGTTTATTGACTGCAATACTTTGGGACAAGATAAAGGAGTTGAGGCCAGATATACTTTTGAAGTTGGGACTTATCGATGAGAGTGAAGTACCTCATTATACTCAAGTAATGGGTACTGGAGGTGCTGAATAATGGAAACAAAACATATTCTCATGATCTTAGGGTTTATAATTTTAACTGCTATTCCATTTCTAATGTACGCTGGTAAGGGGGAAGATGAAGGATACTTCGGTGGAGCAGATGGTGCAGCAGAGGAGGCTATAGTGGATATGAATCCAAACTATGAACCCTGGTTTAGCCCATTATGGGAACCACCAAGTGGAGAGATTGAGTCCCTCCTCTTCGCCCTACAGGCTGCAATAGGTGCCATAATAATAGGATACTTTGTAGGATACAACAAGGCCAGGATAGAGTTGAAATCCCAGGACTAATACTCTCTTTTTTATTTTTTATTCTATTAATTAAAATTTAGACTATTTTTACAATATTTTCAGGTGAGTTAGATTGCAATTAAACACTATAGATCATATAGCCCATACTAACAGGTTGTATCATATCAACCCTAAGTTAAAGGTGTTATTTGCACTATCTATGCTGTTGATTACTCTTTTCTCAAAATCTATCGTAGTGCCTCTAATTGTAGCTTTCATAATGATAACTCTAACTGTCTTTGTAGCGAAGGTCCCACTGAGGGTATATCTACCTCTTCTAGGAGCTCCTTTAGGGTTTGGGATACTTACAGTGATCTTAATGGGCTTCATATACGTGGGTGGTAATGAACTATTCTCCATGGAGGTCTTCAACTTCAACATTTCTATCTACAGTTACGGTGTAAATTTAGGGTTGTTAGTATTCAGTAGGATGCTTGGCGGTGTTGCTTCTACCCTATTCCTGGCACTAACCACCCCCATGACTGAACTTTTCTATATCTTAAGGGGATTAAAAATTCCATCTACCATTTTAGATATTGCAATGATGATGTACAGGTATGTCTTCCTCTTACTTGATGAGATGATAAGGGTAATGAACGCCCAAAATACAAGATTGGGATATAGAAATCTAAAAACTACGTATAAATCCTTAGGTACATTGGCGGCTATTCTCTTTATAAGGGCATGGGAGAGAGGTGAAAGATCCTTTATTATAATGAGTTCCAGGGGATACAACGGAGATTTAAAACTTCTAAATAAGATAGAACCCCCTCCTGTTAAGTATCTGCTGTTGATAATTATACTGGATATACTCCTAATAACACTCTCTTACCTAACAACAGATTTCAAAGTGATCACATAGTAAGAGAATATGATATTTGTAGGATCTAAAGAAAAAGAAAAAATTGAAACGCATCTTTCCTTGGAGATAACTCATTGAGAATTAAATTATAAAAATAATTAAAATCAAAAAATAGAAAATCTTAAAAGTATCTAAAGAATATACCATGTGAAAAGTAAAATAAACTCTTATTCCCTAGGCTACATTTATTACTGGAGAAGTAGGTAAGATTTCTGTCAAATCTTTTCTTAAGAGTTTTTGCCTCTTTTCTGTTATTTCTTTATTTTATTGTATTATAATTATTTTTACTATAATTTATTATTTTTTAATCACTACTTTGATGGGAAATGAGGTATTAAAAAGATGATTAAAAGAGGAAAATGTTGTCAAATTACCACTTTTCCTTTTATTAATAAAATTATGATACCTGTAAAAATACATAGAAGAGATAAAACTGGAGAAAAGGGTTAATAACGGGGTTAATAATCCTAACAGCAGATGTCTTAATAATATAATTTAATAATATTTTAGATTTTTCTATTCTTATCCTCTCCCAATCTCCCTATCTCTAATATAGCCTCTGCACCTATACCAGGCTCCATAAGACCCTCGTATACCTCTGACACTATATTTCTTATCATTTTAACCTTTAAATCCTTATCTCTTTTAAGAGACTGTATCATCAAGGGACACTTTAAGTAGGGATAGTTTATCCTTAGGATATCTCTCTTTAGGGGATACAACTTTAAAAAATTTATTAAATAAATGTCTTTGAATCTCTCAACCTCTTGATGTATGTGATTATTTATTAAATAATCTATACCCATTCTTTTACATTCCTCTACAATGAATTTAAACACAACATCGTTGCAGAGGCCACATGGATAACTGCCCAACACTTTTTTTATATCTTCCCCCTTTAACTCTATAGGATTTAAGAACTTATGGGGAATCCTATGTTTTAGGAGATAATCCTCTATCAACTTCCTGTTCTTAGGTGGAAGGACTACAGATCCAATACTTAGGGATACTACAAATACTCTAAAATATCTTCTTAAAAAATCCAACACTCCTAAATCGTAGCAACACTGGACTAGTACAACAATCCTTTCTCCTTTTTTCAACCCAATACTTTCCAGAGTAGATAAAGCTCTCTCCTCCTTCTTCCTTATAATGACTCTATCAATGTAGGTATCTACAAGGATTTTTAAATTTCCAGGAAATCTGTCCTTTAAATACTCCCTTAACTTCCCTACAACCCAACCTCCAGGTCCTATTACTGTAGATTTATCAGATCTCGTTAGGACACATATATTTAAAAGTGTATCTCCACCCTCGTATATTACTTCCACATCTATAATCTCCAACTTCATATCCTTTAAATTTAACTCCCGACGTATCTCTCTAATCTTCCCATCGATTTCTCTTATAAGTATATCCTTCTCGACGTTGGTATTTTTCATTTTATCACTAATAAAATTATATAAAACCTTAATATACTACGGAGATATATTTCTCTCTATAAGAGGGATGTAGAAGAGTACGAGAGATCCCAGGGAGAACGAACATGATAGGGAAACTATGCATAGGAGAACAGATACCATAATAAAGAAAATATCTTCAACTTCCAGAAATCTCTTTAAAAGTTTTCTAAGGATGAATTTTACAAAAAAATTTTTTATAACCTACTTTGGGTGTTGGATCAGTTTTTTATCTGTAATTGTGCTCTCGAAGGTGGTAGTATTTCTCTCCTCTTTATTAATACCATCCCACTCAGAAAGTGTGGTAAAAACTGTAGAATACATTGCAACTAAGAAATTTGAGGTGGTGTCCTCTTCAGTTACAACCCATGTAGATCACGGTTATCTATCTTTTGTACTCCCCTACTTTATAAATAACTCTACATCTTGTATAGTTATCCTCTTGGCCTATATCCTTGTAGCGTATATTTACAGGAGAGAAGTTGAAAGGAATCCTGATGCCCTTGAAGATTATATAAATGCCCTTATATTATTTTACCTGATTACAGTTGTAAATCCTTTAACTGGCGTCTTGGGATACAGGATAAATATAGAACACCTCCCCGTTGTAGTACCCCATGGAATCTTTGAGTTTGCTGGTCTCGCTCTATCCATAGTGACAGGCCTTACTGTTGCAGAGAGAATATTACCTGTAGGATATCCTAAATCCTATAAAGAAGTAAAAGGTATCTTCAGTAGAGATATCATTTTAAAGATACTAACCACCCTAGCCTTTATTGGACTTGCAGCTTTCTTGGAACCTCTAGATTGGATAGTGTATCAATACTCTATACAATACAACTTAGACGTTGTAGAAGTACTTGTTAAAACTTATATCAATATATTAAAATTTCTTATATCCTTAATAAGACTTTAGTTTTTCAAAGTATTAAAAATAATAATACCATCCAGGAAGTTTTTCAAGGGTTACTTAAGATCAGAAAGAATATCTCATAAAAAACCATTAAACATCTATGAAGTAGAATAACCCTTTACTTTTTTAACAGTTAGAGTGTAATAGGGATAACTATGAAAAACTATCTGATAGGCTACAGGAGAAAGTTAGAATCCCTAAAAAATCTTGAAAATTACCGTAAGAGGATAGAGAAAGAATACAGGAAGAAGAAGATAAGAAAGTTGATAGAGGAAATGAGGATTAATTTAGACAAATACTTTATAAATTTAAAGATCGAGGGGGTTATCAAGAAGTATCCTGAAGACTTCATAGTTGAGGAGATCACCAGGGAAGGTATAATTTTGGAGTATGGGAAAGATCTTGGGATTTTTAAAGATGATCCAAACTGGAAAGGTGCCTTTATACACTTTACACTGGAGAAGGTAAAGTGGAGCACCTTAGATGCAATAGGGGAGTTGGCTAGGAGGACAAATTCAAAGAGGAAGAACTTCGGTTTTGCAGGGACTAAGGA
>DQVU01000173.1 GCA_015661585.1 Methanothermococcus okinawensis
GGACGAAATATCATCGTAGGACTTTGGGGATGGGTAGAAAAGATCCATGCCGCCCCCAAGTTCTCGGCCCCCGCATAAGGCGATTTCGGGTTACAGGGGACGCCTAACCCCCCGGCCTAGCCACAGATAGTTATTGGTATAAGGTAGTATATATATTTTACTCTTTTATATAGAAATCTTTAAATAAATAAGAAAAGACAAATTATAATTATAGTCAAAAGGGTGAAAAAATGACAAAAGAAATGTCACTGGAAGAATATAAAAAAGCTTATAGAGAGGTAAGAAAAGAAAGAGAAAGAAAAGGTTTTATCATCCACCTAGTGGTGTATCTCCTTGCAAATACTGTAATGGCGATCTACAACCTTGTTTACACTCCCCAGCATCTCTGGTTTTTCTGGCCGTTGATATTCTGGGGCTTTGGACTACTGTGTCACTATTTAAGTGCTCTCCGCCTCTTAGAGAAGGAGCTTGAAAAAGATGAGATGCTGGCAGAGATAAGAGCAAGGGAAGGGGTGTAATTTATTATTCTTTTTTAAAACACAGGTATATTTTCCTTTAAAAACTTAGGTACTGCTAAGAATACACCTCTATGAACATCCTCATCGTAGTACTTAGTCTCTATGTTTTTAAGTTTCTCTCTGATCTTCTCAGGAGATACCTCTAAAGGATCGTATTTCTTCGAAGCCAGGGTGAAACTCCAGAACCCACTTGGATATGTTGGTATGGCATACACCATAAGTTTTACAATGTTAAACCCTGCATCTTCCAGGTATCTTTTAATGTTGAGAATGAGATCTCTGTTGAATATAGGACTCTCTGTCTGCTGTACCATCACTCCATCTTCCTCTAAACACTTGTATATATTCTTGTAGAAATCCCTCTCAAAGAGACCCTTTGCAGGACCTACAGGATCTGGACAATCTACGATGATAACGTCGTACTTCTCCTTACATTGAGCAACGTACTCTATCCCGTCTGTGAATATAGTATTTACCTTTTCGTTGTCTATCTGGCAACTGAGAGTAGGTAGATACTTCTTACAGACCTCTACAACCATTTCATCCAACTCTACAAAATCCACCCTCTCCACCGTATCATGTTTAAGTACTTCCCTTATGGTACCCCCATCTCCCCCTCCAATAACTAGTATCTTCTTAGGGTCTGGATGGGTAAACATGGCAGGGTGAGTTATAAGTTCATGGTAGATAAACTCGTCCTTCTCTGTAGTCTGAAAGGTGTTATCCAGTACAAGTGCCCTACCAAATGTAACAGTATCTAAGATCTGTATCTCCTGATACTTAGATCTTCCTGTAAATAGAACGTCCTTTACCTTAACGGAGAGCTTGAGTTCTTTTGTCTGATACTCTGAAAACCATAATTCACAGGGCAAGATATCCCTCCAAGATATTGTTCCTGTGGATAACTGATAGTCAATCCACTATATTACCTCTCTTTATATCTATTACTTCGAAGTTACTTGGTTTCAGGAAGGACTTTATTGTAGGGAGGGCATCCTCTGGATTTACATGTTCGCCACAGGTGAATACATCTATTGCAGCGTATCCCAACTCGGGCCAGGTGTGGATGGATATATGACTCTCCGCCAGAACTGCAACCCCCGTAACTCCCTGAGGGGAGAATTTATGGGTTTTCACACAAATCAAAGTTGCTCCACAGGCCTTTACAGCATCTACCAACATCTTTTCAATACCCTTCTGATCGTCGAGAGCCTTACTGTCACAACCCCAAAGTTCCAATATCAGGTGCTTTCCCAGGTGTTTCAATAGTCTCACCCCCTTTAGGTTTTATAATTTTTATCCATAGTAATTTTA
>DQVU01000206.1 GCA_015661585.1 Methanothermococcus okinawensis
ATGGAACCTACACTTCTCTAAATGATTATATAAATAACAATGAAAACTCCTGGATGATAAGTACGACAATAAACGATCCCTATGGAAGCCACTTTTTACTTGGAACCTCTTGGGGAGATCATGATAATAATGATTATCAACATGTATACTTCGACAACTTCAGAGTTAGAAAGTATGCACCAATAGAACCTAAGGTATATGTCAGTGGAAACATTACAAGGATATACCCACTCATTTACATCTCACCAGGAAGGGACTATGGAACCCATTACGGAGAGGGAGTTAGTTATAACCCATACTTTGTAGAAGATCCTTCGGGAAGATATCCCTCAATTGTAGATATGCTCGCAGGAAGGGACACTAAGGAGTGGGAGTATGGATATAGTATAAAATTGATAGGATACTACCTACCTGAGGATTAAATTCTTGATATGAATAATAGAAACACCTACCTTAGTCGATATCTTGGTAAAATTCAGAATCCACTTTATTCCTTCAGTATTCAGGAGTATCTAGAAAAGATACTCATCTGTTTAGAGAGATTTTATTTTATATTAATTTTTTATTTTTATCTAATAATTTTTTAAACAATTATTAGTCAAAATTCAATTTCAAGGATCTAATAAAATAATATCCAATTATAAATAAAAAAATTTATTATTTTCTCTAAGGTAGCCAACTCTTCGGATCTTCTATCTTAGCTGGAAGATACTCATTAACAACGTACTTTAAACCATACTTAGCGAGGGACTGCTGTTCAGCCCTTTTCTTCATCATCAACATCTGATTAAGTGCCCTCTGCCACTCAGGAGAACTCTTTACAAAGTCGTCATTCTTTAACCCATCCTTCAACCTCTTTATATCCTGTTCCTTTAGTGGATGGGTTGGTAAATCGTAATCCACTATATCTTGAGGTGTAACTCCTATCAACCTGGCACTTGGGACAGCCAACTTCTCTGCAAGGTGGACAGCCTTACCACTCCCTACCTTTAATGTCCTATAGATGTTTAGATACCCATAGGGATCCCCATCTGTGAATACTAAGACTGGAAGGCCATGTTCTTCATTCAACCTCTTTATAAATCTCCTTGTAGCCCTTGCAGGAACCCCCTTTAAGGATACTAAGATACAGTTCTTCTTCTTCCAGAATTTTTCAGCGTTTAATCTGGCAAACATACCAGCAGTCTCTATCGCAAGTATAAAGTCTGCATCTGTCTCAAACTCCAACCTTGTAACGTCATTGGGAATGTTGTAGGCACCACTACCTAACTTCCTACAATCTACCTTCAACTCTTCACCCTCTACAGTCCTATCCACTATCTTCAAGGGCCCTACTACTGCAGAACCATCCTCCTCTGGGATAAATCCCAACTCCTCCCTTAGACAGTCAAGTGCAGCCTCAAGATCCTCTATAACCTCGTTAGATGGTTGTTGATCGTCAAATCTCGCCTCCCCCCAGTTCTTTGAAACATAATAGGCTTCCCTTAGAGTTGAAAAGTCGTTATTATCTAAGAGTTCCTTTGCAAACTC
>DQVU01000019.1 GCA_015661585.1 Methanothermococcus okinawensis
GAGGAGTTAAACAGGATACTGGAGTTAGTTGCATACCTTCAAAAGTCTAAACAGTATTTAAATGTTGGTATTATAGATTTTGAGAAGTTGAACTTAGATCTGGTAGAGGGTATTGTTGGTGCTGTAGAGACTGTAAATGAGAAGCTCCATAGGTACCTCTGTCCCCAGAAACCCTTAGATAAAACAAAGGATATGTTGTTAAAGGCTAAGGAGTACGGTTTGAAGACAGGTATAACTATCATACTAGGTTTAGGAGAGAAGGAGGAGGATATAGATAAACTACTAGATCTAATAGAGGAGTTGGATCTAGACAGGATTACTTTCTACTCCCTAAACCCTCAGAAAAACACTATCTTTGAAAACAGGAGTTCCATCACTACCTTGGAGTATATGAACTGGGTTTCCACTGTGAGGCTCAACTTCCCAAAGATAGAGATAATCACAGGTACTTGGGTGGATAAACTTAGCAATATAGGGCCATTGATAATGAGTGGTTCCAACACCATAACCAAGTTTCCCCTCTTCCGTATCTATGGAAGAAAGGAAGGTATTACAGTAGAGAAGGAGATAAGATCAACAGGTAGGGAGTTGTTAGGAACTTTCTCAGATATAGAAGTTCTAAAGGGGAATAAGAAACTTGAAAACACACCTTACGTAGATGAGGAGATAGTTATCAGCGAGGAGAATATGAGACTCTTGGAATCTCTAAGGGATGCCATTAACAAAAAAATAGAGGAGTATATATCAAAGATTTTAAGGAGGATTAAGGGTTAAAGTTCATAGTATCCATTCTCTTAAGGAAAATCCTTCTGTCCCTCCAGTGTGCAGGAGTTTCTAAGGGACATTTTTTATCGGGGTTTTGATAGGAGCTGGAGTATATGTGAATAATTTTTATAATATTTAATTATTATTTTATTGAAATTGATGAGCATATGATGCTTAACAATAAATTAAAAAAATAATAGTAAATTAAATAAAAATAAATAAAAATAAAAAATGATGTAATAGAAAGATCCTATGGGTGTTTCCTATTTAAGGGTAAAAAGGAAATTTATCTCTTATTGTACCTTTACCAATTATTTGAAACTGTGATAATTGTTATTTTATTAAAAATAATTTGGGGTAAAAAAATGGCAACGTACAACCTTAAATATGGATTAGATCCAAGGAAAGACCATGTTCTCTATAGGGATGAAGATCATCTAGTGGTTTATCTTGGGACAAATATGTCAGGTAGTGGAGATGTGGATATCAACAGCTATTTAATAGTAAATAAAAAGAGAGGATTTTTACTGGATCCAGGGGGGTACAAGATATTTCCAAAAGTCCTCTCTAATATCTCTAAATATATAAATCCTAAAAATATAGAGTATATATACATGTGTCACCAGGATCCAGATGTGGCAGGTAGTATCCCACTCTGGAGAGCTATAACAAACGCAAAACTTATTACAAGCTGGCTGTGGATAAGGTTCTTGCCACATTTTGGATTTGAGGATGTTGACAGTGTAGCACATCCACTGCCAGATGAAGGTGAAGAGATAACCTTTGGTACAACGACGTTGGAGTTCATACCTGCCCACTTTCTCCATAGTCCTGGACATTTCACCATCTACGATAGACGGAGTAAATTCCTATTTACCGGTGATATTGGAATAGCTATGTTGGAGGGGCCGTCCCTGATAATCGAAGACATGGATAAACATATCGAGGCTATGAAACCGTTACATGAGAGGTTGATGGCAAACAACCATGCCCTGAGGCACTGGGTTAACAGAGTTAGGAATTTAGATATAGAGGCAATTGTCCCACAGCATGGAGGGATTATTCCAAGGAAGTACATCAGCAGGTTTTTCAACTTTTTAAGTAATTTGAAGTGTGGTACAGATCTGATAAGGTGATTCTATGAGGAAAAATCTTGATAAAGATAAAAATAACAGCAATTTATATACAGTTTCAGATATCTTTGCAGATGCAGTTCGTATAGAATCTGCAAATAAAGAAACGTCCAAGATAATATACAACTTAGTAACAGATATTAGTGAGCATTTTGTAAAAAATAACGAGATGATAATTGAAAATATAGAAAATTTATCTGAAATTATAGAGGATTTAGAAAAATTTAGAGATGATTTTCTACCATTCTTTCAGAAGCTAGAGATATTTGCAAGGGAGTTTAACCGTCTCGTTAAAAATCTAAAATACATATCTAAGATGAGTAGTTCAATAAACGATGTTGCAAAACATACCAGTTTAATAGCCCTAAATGCATCCATTGAAGCTGCAAGAGCTGGTGAATTTGGGAGAGGGTTTGCAGTTGTGGCAAATGAAATTAGGGAGATGGCCAATCAAACTATGAAGTTGACAAAGGAGATTGAAAAATTCAACTCTGAGGTTATGAGAGATCTGGAAGTATTGAAGGATGTATTAAATGTTATAGATAAGACAAAGGAAGGAACAAAAATGCTGGCAAAGGATATCAACGAGATTGTAGAGATAAACAACAAACTGAATAAGATTACAAAAGATCAGGAGAGATTCGTCCATGATATCAAAAGTTTAAGTGGTATATCAATGGCAATGGAGAATTTCAACAAGATGCAGGAGAGGTTTAACAGGAAGTTAGGGGATCTGTTAGTTCAACTGGCTATAAGTGAAGGGGATAAAAAGGGTGGTTAATTTCAGGTGATTCCATGCACAGGATGGCAAAATCTATAGTGAGTAAGAAGAGAGAGGATAAGAATCCAATTATAGCAGAGATAAAAGTTTTCTCTCCAAAGTACGGCGATCTACTTAGAGGCAGGGATGAGATAGATATCCTCAGAATTTACGAGGAGGCTGGGGTTGCAGGTATATCTTACATTACAGATAAAAGGTACTTTAAAGGAGACTTTAACGTTTTTAAAAAGATATGCGCCTCTACAGAACTCCCTGTATTGAGGAAGGATTTTATAACATCAAAGGAGGAGATAGAGAGAACTGCTGAGGCAGAGGGGGGTGCAATACTGTTAATAGGGAGGTTTCTAAAGGAGAAGACTGGGGAGTTCGTTGATTACGCCTTGGAACATGGGTTAGATACCTTAGTTGAGGTGCATAGTAAAGAGGAAATGGAGATAGCCAAGGGGACTAACACCACCATGATAGGGATAAACAACAGGGATATCTCCAAGTTGGAACTTGACGACGGCAACGTATCTCTCACAGTAAAGTTGTCGAAGTATCTGCCAGAGGGTGTTATCTCTGTCAGTGAAAGTGGTATCTCCACCTTAGAGGATCTAAAAGTGGCTCTAAAGTATACAGATGCAGCTCTTATAGGCACAAGTTTTATGAGGGCTGAAGATACTCTAAACTTCGTTAAAAGTTTTGTGGAGGCTA
>DQVU01000242.1 GCA_015661585.1 Methanothermococcus okinawensis
AATGTTCTATCAAAGAGAATAATGGATCTTATAGAATGGGAAACTTCTCCTACTGCCAAGACATACTTACTTAGTGTATTAGAGAGGTTACATGAAGAGATGGAATATACAGGAGGAGAGGTTATTAGTCTCTAACGTTACAAACCCTCTCTACAAAGTAGTTGTATACCTTATATCCATCATCTGACAACTCTGGGTGGAAGGCAACTGCCATACATCTCCCTTCCTTTACACCTACTATATTGTCACTCTCCTTTGCAATTACCTCCACCTTATCACTTAAAATCCTATCAACTATAGGAGCCCTTATAAATATCCCCTTGATCTTCTCTCCATTGAAGTATATCTCATCCTCGAAACTCTCCCTCTGACTACCGTAGGCGTTTCTTTTAACTGTTATATCCATTAATCCCAGGAGAGGTTGTTTTTTTCCAGTACCTTTTGATAACAGTACCATTCCTGCACAGATACCTAAGATAGGTATATCTGAATTTCTCAAAGCCTCCATAAACCCGTATTTTTCCATCAGTTTTCCTATGGTTGTACTCTCACCACCAGGTATTATTAGAGCATCTATCTTAGATAGATCCCCCACTCTTCTAACTCTTACAGGATTATGACCGATTTTTCTAACCATCTCCTCCTGTTCGTCAATATCTCCCTGAATTCCCAATACTCCTATATTCATGAATCTCACCCTTTTAGTTGTTAGTCCATTTTAAAATTAGAAAAAATACTATTTATTTTTTAGTAATTTATAGTAAATAAAGATAAAGAAGATATCTATAGAACATAGGTAAAAAGAGGATAAAATTCCTATCTAGTACCATAGTTCCCATCAAGTGATAGTTAAAAATTATTGTAAAAATAATAAGATAAAAAATAATGGAAAAGTTGTTTAAAAAATAGAAAAAAGTATAAACAGATAGATATCACCTATTCCTGAATATTGAAGGAGAAAATGATTCTCCCAACAATTAAACTCTGTTAATACCTAAATAAAGAATATGATAGATAAAAGACAAATATAATCCTTATCCTCTGGACTGCACTATGTACTGGAGAGACAATGTAGGATTTTCTTAACCTTCTTCTTAGAAGTTTTTTGCCTTTTTTATAAATTTTTTGTTATTTTTACTCTAATTATTTTTAATTATTATTTTCTTTTAATTAATACTTTAATGGGAACTAAAGCCCCCATCTATTTTTACCCTTCCTTATAAGTCCCTAAGAACTTAGAAAAAAAAAGGTGTGATCCCATTACATTGGCAGGGTTTTATCCATAAAATCGTTGAAGTTAATACATTTCTAAGGAGGAAAAGTTAAGAGGATTCTATATTATTCCCCTAATGTTCAGGACGTTTCAGAGATGACAACGAGATTTACTCTTTTGGGATTACACCCTATTTGTCCCTTTTAAATATTGAGTATCTCCCTGGATACTAAAGAAGCGAATTCTTGGAGTTGGCATTATAAACAGTTTTGTTCAAGACTAACTAAATTACTCCTTTTTTATAGGACATTTACTGGCCAACTTTATTACTAGATCCTCTACATCCCTTATAGGAAAGTCCTCGTCCCTCATCAACTTTACCAACTCTCCAGCCTCAACCTCTCCACAGGATAGAGATATTCCACAGGGCAGTG
>DQVU01000177.1 GCA_015661585.1 Methanothermococcus okinawensis
AGGCTTATACCCTCCTGTCTCTTTCTAACTAGTAGTGCCTTCCTCTCCACAACAGTTACTAAAGCCTCCATCCTGGTCAATAACTCTGATGCCTTAGTTCTCTCTGTAAATGAGTACATAACAACAGGTAGATCTGTGTACTCCTGGATAAGTCTCCTAACCTCGTTTCTCACCAGGGCACCTTCTGCACATCTGAAGCATGTAGCTATAAATACAGCATCTGCATCACAGTTTCCCTCTATTATAGACATAGCCCTTGCAAACATAAGTTTCAAATTTGCAGAGGCTACCTCAAAACCTAACTCCTCATTAACCTTATCTATGTAATCTAGATCTACCTCGGGGAATACTATCTCCCCTCCAACCTCCCTTGCAGCCTTTTCAATTTCAGCCTGAACTCCACTGTATTCAGGACCACAGGTTATCTCTGCTATCTTTACCGCCACAGTATCACCGTATAAGTAATAAAAAAATATTAAGTATTAACCATATATAACATAACCATATATAACATTACACTGCAATGATGAGTGCCGACTTCACTGATCTGTGATGACATCGGGGACAGCTGAGCAGTTATATTTTTACTCTTTTTATAAAAATCTTTCAATCTACTGGAGATACTATTACTTTCCTTAGGGAGTACCCCTTAGGGCAGGATATCTTATCTTTAAATACTTTTACTATCTTGAACTTCTCAGGTAGTCCCTCTGGATTACATAAGGGATAGTTTTCACAGATTATGTTGTTGCATTTTATACTGTCAGATAGAGTTAAACCTTCTAATGCCTTCCTCGATTCTATCAACATAGGTATCTCCTGGGATATTTCAATCTCTACAACCTTAACCCCACATTCGTGGATCTTACATGGATGATCTGCAGATCTGACACTGCGGATCCTGTACCTCCTCCCTACAACCATACCCTCATGACAGATTTTTTTAAACTTACAATTTTCACACTCCTTTAGCATTCCACAATAGATGAATTCATTTCCAGTCTTTGCCAATTTACTTCCAATTAATGTAATCTTTTTCTCCATACTAATCCCTATTATACTCTTTTAATTTTATTTTCCATCCTTCTCTGCCTAATAAGTTCCCTTTCTATTCTCTCTCCTGTACTCTTTAGCCTACTGGATACACTCCTTGGGACGTTACCATAGTCTGATAATACCTTGGCTATACCACTTGCCAGTAGAAATATGGCATATGTATGTTCAGACTTCGTCCTATGTATGTGATGGGGATATATTTTGAGGTTGTCGTAGGATGTAAAATATCTATCAATTAAATCACCGTATTTTTTCTTCAATATCTTTCTCATATATACTAAAAGTTGATGTAGTTGAATAAGTTCGTCTTTGTGCATACAACCACCTTAAAAAGAGTGAAGGTTTTTATCTCATCTTTAACCAGTTTATAACTATTCCAATATACCTTATTTAATTATAGTTCCTCCAGAAGTATAAAAATTATCATATAATCTGTACACTCATTAAGAATCTTAGTAAAAAATAATTATGGTTATTATTATAAAAACTTAAGATAAAAATTATAACAGAACAGCCAAAATCAAAAATAAAAAAATTCTAAGATTGCCAAATGTCTAAAAAAAGAAATGTTATATAAAAGTAGAAACCCGTTAAAAAGAACAATTAAAATAAAAAATAAAAAACTCTTAAAATACCTAAATAAAGATATAAAAAAGTAAAATATATGCCTTATCCTCTGAACTACAGTGAATATGGGAAGAATTATTTTTATTATAGTTTGATAATGTTATGTGCTTGACTATACTATTTATAAATGTTTTTTCAAGACTCCAATTATTTTTTATAACTTACACCTACGCCCTCGTAGACGGTAAGATGGTAGTTCCCTATGGAAATCTCTACTCTTTAGGAGGGGGAGGAGGTTAGATCCTCGTATCTTAAGATCTTTAAATTAGGTGGTTTTTTAGTTATATGTATCTCCCTTCCAATTATAACTAAGTTAGAATTGACACTGTTGAAAAACCTATCTATTACTCTCTGAGTTATTGAAGTATCTGAGATAAAGAAACGAACATCATTGAGTAGATCCTCTGACAACTCCTCCAGGGATAACACCTTCTCGAAATTTGGAGATATCAACTTTACCTTGTTAGTACCTTTGATTTCGTCGATGGAGGATTTAATATACCTTAACTGTAATTCATAATCTCCAGTATTCAGTACCTCGTAGGTTAATGCCTCCTTGTTGAAAGTATCGATATTTTCTTTATCAGAGGCTTCATTTAAGGTACCTTTTACCTCCTTCAAGGTGGTATTAATACTTCCCTCTTCTTTCGAGACATCTACCACATCCTTATACATGTTGTTATTGTTCCTATTCAGTTGTTGTAAATATTGCTCCACCGGTACCTTTAACTTTAAATACTTCAATACCTCTTTTTTAGAGAGTTCCTCCACCTCTTTACCTTTAGGAGCCCTTGCGATGTAATCTATATCACACCTCTGGAGAGATTCTCTCAGTATAAGTTCTCCTCCTCTATCCCCATCGATAAATATGGTGGTAATCTTCTTCTTGGATAACTCTACTATAGTTTTAGGTATAGAGATACCTCCAACTGCTATCACGTTCTTGATCCCACATCTCAGTAGATTTAGAACATCTGCCCTCCCTTCCACTACTATTATACTGTCTGAACTGTCTATATTGGGACCTGCAGGCAACTTCTCTTCACCGTATTCTACTATCTCCCTGGTTCTAATATACTCCCTGATCTCCTCAGATATATCATGGATATCTGTCATACTATCCATAAGGGTTTCTAAAAGTTCCTTCGCCCTATTTGTAATATATTGACGTTTCTCAAGACGGATATCTTTTATATCCTTCACCTCTACCTTGGCTGAACAAGGGCCTACCCTATCTATCGTCTCCAATGTCGCCGCAATAATCGCTGTCTCAACCCTGTCCAAACTAGAGGGTAAGGTAATCTTTGCATAGGATTTCCCGTCGTTGTTGTTGATAACTTCCACATCTATCCGCCCAATTCTCCCACTCTTCTGAAGATCTCTCAGATCTAAATCACCACCTAGTAACCCCTCAGTTTGTCCGAATATTGCGCCTATTATATCATTTTTTTCTACATATCCATCAGCAACAAGTTCAGCGTATATAATATACTTAGTAGTGCCAAAATCCATATAACATCCCTCCTTGATGCCAACAGCATCTCGCTTTTTAAATTTTATATAAAATTAATAATTATAACAATCTATTTAAAATTATTTTAATTATAATTTATATATATCCAAATATAGGGATTAAAAGTAGGTATAAGTTGTTGGGATAAAGTCCCATTAGTAAAAAATAGTCTAAAATATACTAAACAATAACAATTGAGAATCTCAATAAAAGTAATAATAATTATAAAAAAGAACCTCAAGACTGTTAAACACGTAAAAAAAAACGATCTCATCTTATTCCCTGAGAAACTCTAAACACTAAGGGTAGAATCGTCAATCTTTTCTTTTTAAAGTATCTTCAACTAATATAGAGAAGTTTTTATCCCTTTTTATTTTACTTTCTTCTCTCAGATTCATTTATATTATTTATATTATTTATAGTGATAGGTTCTCGAGTTTCTAATAAAAATATAAAATAAAAGGATCAATCTAATTTCTTCACTTCAATGTTGTAATCGTGGATCACAGGGTTTGTAAGTAATTTCCTACACATCTCTTCAACCCTCTCCATCACCTTATCTCTATCTTCATCCTCGATAAGGAGCTCTATACACTTAAAGGTATTCACATTCTTTACCTCCTTGTATCCTAAGAAGTTCAAAGCTCTCAGTATAGTCCTACCTTCTGGATTCAACACACCTTTTTTTAACTTGACAGTTACTACCACCCTATACATCTTAACAACCCTGTATATTTTTTATATACACCCTATCCTCTTTGCTACAATCTCATATTTACTTACAACATCTCCCAGATCCTTTCTGAATACATCCTTATCTAAAACATCCTTAGTCTCCTTGTCCCACAACCTCATAGTATCTGGACTTATCTCATCGGCAACGACGAGATCTCCGTCTTTTGTTCTCCCCACTTCTATCTTAAAATCTACAAGGATTATCCCCTTCTTATCGAAGAATCTCTTAAGTGTATCATTTACCCTTAGGGCCAACTCCCTCAACTTTTTCAACTCCTCCTCTGTAGCCAAACCTAGGGCAACGGCAATGTCCTCGTTTAACATAGGATCTCCATATTCATCACTCTTGTAGTCAAACTGTACAATAGGCCTCTTTAACTCCTCTCCTTCTTTGAAGGGATACCTCTTACATAGACTTCCCGCTGCAATATTCCTTACTATTACCTCTATAGGTATGATCTCCACCCTCTTGGCAACCATATATACAGGATCTATATATCCCAAGTAGTGGGTAGGTATGCCCTCTTTATTCAACACCTCAAACAACTTGGAAGATATGAGTGCGTTAAGGTGCCCTTTTCCCTTCTTTACATCCCTCTTCTTCCCATCTCCTGCAGTTATATCATCTCTAAACTCAATAAGTACTCTATCCTCGTCGATTTCATATATAGACTTTACCTTACCACTGTAAAGGGGTTCCCTTTTAAGTATCTCCTTGATGTCTATATTCATCCTTTTCACCTTTTATTATTATATTATATCGTCGTTTTTTATTAGATTTTTTATAAAAAAATATCTATAATTAATGTATTTGAATTTATAGAGAATAAATTAAAAACCTCGTTCCTATCACCCATTTAAATGACAAAACCTTAACAGTAAGTCTCTTCTCCTTACAGGCGTTATATCTCAATCTGAGGTTATCTGCAAAAGAAAGAGATTATCCCTCTAAACAACACCTATCTATACTATAACATACAAGTATGGAGGAGTTTAATTAACATTATTATCTTATTACCCTACTCCCATCAAAGTAATGATTAAAAAATAATAAAAATTATAAAAATAATAAGTATAAAAAAAATTCCTATCATCCCAAATATAAAATTTTTAAAATTTTCTGGTACAACTGTTGATATCCCCGTAGGATTTCTAATCACTAATTTGATGGAACTGGGATTATCTTATTTTACAACTTTTTTATCATTCTTTATCTCTTTATTATAACCATGTATATAACATTTTAAACTAAACTATAGTCCATGAACAAAACTATCTATACCAAACAACAACCTCTGAGAATCTCGAATAATAATTATAAAAAACAGTTATACTTAGAAAAACATCTTCTTCATTATTTTTTACCTTATATTATTAATAATTATTATTTTACCTTTTTAATGAGAACTGTTATTTTTATTACCGTTAATATTACACTGTTGAGAGGGCCTTATCCATGGACTAAGTGGAATCAGACATCTTTAAGGAGGAAGGATTAACAGGACTCTATACTTTTTACCAGTACTCAGAAACATTCAAGGATAATTGCTGAATTCTCTCTTTCTCAATGTTCAGGAAATATTCGAAGGAAGTTGAATAAAAAGTACCTCCACTTAATAGGTGTGGAAATTGTGGTTAGTAGTTAAAGATACTTCTTTATGTAAAGTTCAGCATTCAATATACTTGCCCCTGCAGCCCCTCTGATGGTGTTATGCTCCAAGGCAGTATATTTCACTGTAAATATGTTATCCCTTCTAATCCTCCCCACTGTAATAGACATACCTCTACCGTTATCCCTGTCCAACCTTGGCTGAGGTCTATCTATCTCCCTTCTAATAACTATAGGTTTTGCATAGGTTGGAA